>NZ_JAOQJL010000017.1:0-5014 GCF_025566965.1 Blautia ammoniilytica
ATTAGAGGAAGTTAAAGGACTTCCTAAAATGAACCATGATAACTGAATATCCAATAATAACTGACGTGACATTTCATGCAAAGAGCACGAGGAAGATGCCGCTATAGGATTATAAGACAAAACAAAGATTTTTAGTTCAGTCTGTAATGCTGCGAAAAAGCACTGACCGAAGCCAGCTGGCAGGCTGGTGATGCGATGATATGTATGAGATGCGATACACTTGCAGATCCTGAGAAGTCTGTAACTGGTAAACCTATGAACTGCTGGAGCCTGGAAACGAGAGTTTCCGGGTTGTGGTCCGGAGTATGCATCTGGGCAGGTTATTATTCCCTTCCTGCATATGCGGGAGTAACGATTCGGGGTATCGAGGATAAATAGAATCGAGCGAGCACTGTTTAATAATCAAATTGGCTATAGAGGTTATGCGGCAGAGCTTTCCCTATGGGAAAGAAACTCTGCCGTATTCCTGTGGAGCCAATATAGCGCTATGGATGCTTTACAAATAAAAATAATAGATTGGAGAGAGGACAAATGACAATCCGCAGAGGAGATATTTTATGGGCAGATCTCGGTATGTTTCCTACAACATCTGTTCAGGGTGGAGTAAGACCGGTGATCGTAGTGAGTAATAATAAAGCCAATACATACAGTTCAGTCATAACGGTAGTTCCGCTGACATCAAGAATTTATAAGAAACGGTATTTGCCAACACATGTATTTATCAGCAAATATGATATGACGGGAATCCGAAAAGGAAGCCTGGCACTGGCTGAACAGGTTATGAGCATTTCTACGAAATGTATTATTGAGAAATGCGGAAGAGTAAATAAGTGGAGCCTGGATCGGGTACTGAAAGCAGTACAGATTCAGATGGGAATGGAAGGAGAAGGGCATGACGGCAGAGGAATATAGAAACTATCTGGAGCAGGATTTCAGTGATGTAGATATCAATGAAATGACTGATCTACGGATGATAAAAGCAGACAGAAATAAATCGCTTCAGGAACGGAGAGATATTTTTCTGAATAAAGTAGGAAATCCATATTTGGTCCGGATCGGCAATATGAAAGTAAAAGTCAGATTTGCCAATAACGGTATATCTATGGAGCAGGCATTTGAGAATATGCTTCTGAGTGTCTGAAAAAGTACTGGCAAGATTGAGGGGACTGTGTTAGAATGTCAGTAAGGACAAATTATGCAGCCCCCTTTTATTACATGGATTTTCTGACGTAATAAAAGGAGGTAAGATATGTATCAGAATATCAATAAAATCTATCATGCCGCCATCTATGTCAGATTATCTAAAGAAGATGGCGATATTTCTAGTTCAGCAAAACTGGAAAGTAACAGCATTTCTAACCAGAAAGCTTTGATTCTGGATTTCCTGAAAGACAAAAAAGATATAGAAGTTGTTTCAGTCCGAGTTGATGATGGCTACTCAGGCTCTAATTTTGAGCGCCCTGCATTCCAGGCAATGCTGGAAGATATCCGGCGTGGGATTGTAGACTGCGTAGTGGTAAAAGATTTATCACGATTTGGAAGGGAATATATTGATTCCGGGAAGTATATCGAGAGATTATTCCCGGCTCTTGGTGTGCGTTTTATTGCCATCAATGATAATTATGACAGTCTTAAGGGAAAGAATCAGGCAGACGAAATCATTATCCCATTTAAAAATTTAATCAACGATGCTTATTGTCGTGATATTTCTATTAAGATCAGGAGTAATCTTGAGATTAAGAGGAAAAAAGGCGAGTGCGTGACTCCGTTTGTAGCATTTGGATACAGGAAGACAAAGACAGATAAGCATAAATTAGAGATTGATCCATCGGCGGGCGGTGTAGTACAGGATATTTTTAAGATGAAGCTGCAGGGAATGAGTCAGGATGCGATCGCTAATCGTTTAAATGAACTGGGTATTCTTTCCCCATTTGAGTATAAAATAAGCAGCGGCAGTCGTTATGAAACAGGTTTCCGGCAGAAAGAACAGGCACTTTGGAGTTCCGTTACGGTCCGCAGGATACTGGAAAACGAGGTTTATATCGGAAACCTTGTACAGGGAAAAAGGACAACTCCAAACCATAAAGTGAAGCAGACTTATGTGAAACCGGAAGATGACTGGATCCGGATTGAGAAAAATCATGAACCTCTGGTGAGTGACCGTGATTTTGAAATTGTTCAGAGGCTTCTTGGCATGGATACACGTACTTCACCTGACCAAAAGCAGGTATATCTGTTATCCGGAATTGCTGTATGTGCGGATTGTGGAGCACCTATGACAAGAAAGGTTTCTACTGTGGCAGGAAAAAAATATGCTTATTATCTATGTTCCACAAATAAAGAAACAAAACGCTGTTCCAGTCATAGAATACCGGAAAAGGATCTGGAAGATGCCGTATTAGTGATGTTGAAACAGCATATCCAGAATATCCTGCACCTGAAAAGAGTCCTGGAATTTATCGGTACTGTGCCATTTCAGGAGATCAATATGAAAAAGCTGCAGGACAGGCTGGAGAAGAAAAAGCAGGAGAAAGAACGCTGTAAGGAGTTACGGATGATGCTCTATTCGGATATGAAAGAGGGCATTGTATCAAAAGAAGACTATGTAGAGCTTCATGCAGCCTATGGAAAGCGGCTTAGAAATGCGGAAGAGAGTATCCGTGCGATCCAGAAAGAAATGGATAACGAGCTGGAAAAAGCAGACAAAGCCAATACCTGGCTGGATTATTTTGTGAAATATCAGGATATTGAAGAACTGTCCCGCACTGTGGTGGTAGAACTGATCAGGCAAATCAGAGTATATGATAAAAAGAATATAGAGATCACTTTTGATTTTGATGATTGTTATCAGACATTGCTGAATCAATTACCTGCTATGGGAGTTGATATGGTAATAGATGATGATAACAATCTGCAGGTCAATGTAAAGGAGGTTGTATAAAATGGCACGAAAGAGCAGGAAAAACATTCCGGAAGTAGTCAGCAGTGCAACCGTCCAGACAGAGGTGAGCAGACCGTTCCGGGCAGGATTGTATGCCAGAATTTCAATGGAAACAGAAGAAACCTTAGAAAGAGGAACGATAGAAACCCAGGTGGAACTGATGAAAAACTTTGTGGCAGATACGGAAGACATCGCAGTTGCAGAAATATATAAGGATTCTGATTATTCTGGTACAAATTTCGACCGTCCTGGTTTTACGCAGATGATGGAAGATATCAAGCATGGAAAAATTAACTGTGTGATTGTAAAGGATCTATCCAGACTTGGAAGGAATTATGTAGAGACAAGTAATTATATTGAGCGTGTATTTCCGTTTTTTCATGTGCGGTTTCTTGCTGTGACGGATGACTTTGATTCTTTCCGTGAGGGAGTGGATCTGACAGTTCCCTTAAAAAATATCATCAATGAGTTTTATTCCAAAGACCTTGCAAAAAAGAGCAGCAGTGCCAAAAAAGCCCTGTGGAAAGAAGGAAAATTTACTGGTGCATGGGAACCTTATGGATACAGGAAATCAGAACAGGACAGACACCAGCTGGTAGTTGACGAGGAGGCTGCCGGACATTTACGAGAAATTTTTACTATGTATATGGATGGATGCAGCTACAGCGATATTGCAAAAAGACTGAATACAGATGGTATCCTTTCCCCGACTTTGCAGAGGGAATATTATAAAACAGGCGAAAAGCCTTCACCGGAATCCAAACCTTGGAATAATTATGAAGTGAAACGTGTACTTCAGGATGTCCATTGTACCGGAGATTCTGTATTTGGAAAATATCAGCAGAGTGTTTTTCAAGGAAACAAGCAGAGAAATCTACCGGAGAGTGAGTGGCTCTATGCTGAGAATACCCACGAAGGAATTATTGATAAAGAACTGTTCCGGCAGGTACAGGAAAAAATCCGGGAATTTACGGAAGCATACAAAAAGAAGCATCAGCTGAATAATGGAGCCATTCGGAATCATAATTTCTATACCGGCAAGATCAGGTGTGGGGGTTGTGGGAACCGCATGGTGTTGTCCAGAGAAAAAACAGGGACATTTTATTATATCTGTGGTGCAGATGCGAACCATAAATCCGGAGGAAATCAGTGTAAGGGGCACAGAGTCAAAAAAGAATACGTGGATGAAGACGTCCTTCGCCTGATCCAGTCACATATGAAAGCCGTATTGGATACAGAGAAACTGATCCGTGAAATGAATTCTGCTTCCAGAAACCAGACACAGTATTTGCTTCTGGATAAGGAAGTGGGGAAACTTCGGCGGGAGTTGAGCAGGATCAGCAAGCGTAAATCTGATTTATATGAGGATTATTCGGAACGTCTGATTACAGAAGAAGAATACATGCAGTTTTCCCGTATCTATTCCAATGAAATAGAAAACATCAAGAACCGCCTGGATGTAGTATTGGCGGCACAGGTACGGTATTCCAAGGATTATCATATCGAGGAAGGATGGGGAAAAGTGATACATACTTATATGTCAAAGCGTAAGCTGACAAAAGAAATGGCAGATGCCTTTGTGGATTCAATTATTATCCATGGTAAGTATGATTATGAGATCAAGCTGGTATATGACGATCAGTTTGCAGATTTACAGAAATTAAAGAAAGAGAAGGAGGCGCAGTCAAGATGACAGATCATAGAAAAACAGCTGTTTACATCCGTTTATCCGCAGAAGATGACAATGTAGATGGCAGAGCTAAAAAAGAGAGCGACAGTGTAACTTCTCAGAGAATTCTGTTAAAATCATTTGTGATTGATCAGCTGGGTGTAGATGAGGCAGATATCCTGGAATATGTGGATGATGGTGTCAGCGGTACTCATTTTAAACGGCAGGGATTTCAACAGCTGCAGGATGACATGAAAAGTGGAGAAATCGGCTGTGTAGTTGTAAAAGACTTTTCCAGATTCGGAAGAGACTATCTGGAAGTTGGATTTTATATTGAATATATTTTTCCACTTCTGCAGATTCGATTTATTTCGATTAATGACAGCTATGACAGTGCAGCAAGC
>NZ_JAOQJL010000017.1:5254-6122 GCF_025566965.1 Blautia ammoniilytica
GATATTACAAGGGAATTGAACAGACAGGCGATTGCTACTTGTGATGAGCAGAAATTATCAAGAGGGGATCAGGTGCAGTTCCAGAGGTTTGACACGATCAAAAAGAAACACTGGAGCCCTACGACAGTATCGGCAATCGTCCGGGATGAGATTTATATTGGAACCAGAATCTGGGGCAAAACACGTTGCAGTATGCATACGGGCCATAAAGCAGTTCTGAATGATGAAACAGAATGGGTTCGCCTGGAAAATCATCATACGGCAATTATAGACAGGGAATTGTTTGAAAAAGCAAATGAAATGCATCCGAAAAAGAAGAGAAGTGTTGCAGAATCACGCACCAATTTTACTCTGGAAAGACGTAAAAAACAGCCGGCCTTGCTGATATGTGCCAACTGTGGGCATTCTCTGTTAAAAGAAACAGAGCATCTGCTGAAATGTTCAGATGCCAGAACCAATGGTGATCCTGTGTGCCGAAGTCTGGTGATTCGTAGGGAACCGATGGAGGAGAATATCCTTGGGCTTGTCCGTCAGTATGCAGCGTCAATGTTGAAAAAAGGAAAGAAAGTATCTTCCAAAAGACAATGTGAATACAAAGAGATCAATACTACAGAATTGCAAAAACAGAGCCGACAGTTGACCTCGGAAAAGATGAAACTCTATGATGATTACAAAGATGGTCGTATAGATCGTGATTCGTATAAGCAGAGAGCTGAAAAGATAAGTGTACAGCTGGATGAAATAAAACGAAAGATAGAAGATGCGAAGAATAGTAAAAAGCTTCTTGAACAAAATGAACTTTCTGATAAAATAAAACTAAAAGATTTCTTGGGAATTCAGAAGTTCGATACAGAGAAGCTGCGTGAGG
>NZ_JAOQJL010000017.1:6372-78201 GCF_025566965.1 Blautia ammoniilytica
AAACAAATGTAAAGGTTATTCAGTCAGTAATGGGACACGTCAGCATTGAGACAACAATGGATATTTATGCGGAAGTTACCGAGATGACAAAGAAGGAAGCATTAGACAATTTATCAGCGAATTTAGATGTATTTTAACAGAGCTTAGAAAAGAGATTTTATAGCTTTTATCGCAGAGTACAGCAGAAGTATGGAAGTACAGCAAAGGTACAGCATTTTCATATTTTATGGTACTCAATCGCACTTGATAATACTTCAAAGTAGGGAAAGCAAACGCTTGTAAACACTGAATAAACGGGCATAATACCGTAAGTCCCGTAGTATTCCCGACGATGAAATCACAGGGTTCTGCAAAAAATGAAGCAAATAATGTAGCTCAGACAGCTGCAGTTGCTCCGGCAGAAGCAAAAGTTGCTGAGAAAGTTGATTTCTCCAACGTAAAGATTGAGCCAATCTTTGAAGAAATGGTAGATTTCGACACATTCAGTAAGTCTGATTTCCGTGCAGTTAAGATTTTAGCTTGCGAAGCAGTACCGAAGTCAAAGAAGCTTCTGAAGTTTACATTAGATGACGGAGAACGCAAAGACCGTGTGATCTTAAGCGGTATTCACGAGTATTACGAGCCGGAAGAACTGGTTGGTAAGACTTGTATTGCCATAGTAAATCTTCCGCCGAGAAAGATGATGGGCATTGATTCCGAAGGTATGCTGATCTCAGCAGTACACGAGGAAGACGGTCACGAAGGACTGAACCTTCTGATGGTAAATGACAGAATCCCGGCAGGTGCAAAGCTCTATTAAGATGATGTAAAGATGTACCGTTTTACAAAATAGACGGGATGTACTTCATTTGATTGATGCAGAAATCGGTGCAAGCAAGAAAAAATCGCATAATTAGCAGAATGAATGGGCAGTCCTGAAATATGGATTGCCCATGTTTAATTGTCTTGCCGTCTGTCCTATTTACCTACCTGCCGTCTGCCAGTGCATAAAAATTTGAAAATAGATTGCGAACAGATTGCAACTTGCAATCAAACAAGATATAATGAAGAAAAAAGAGGCGGTGATATCTATGGCAAGAACAGCAAATATATTTGCACGTGTCGAACCTGAAGTAAAAGAACAGGCAGAGCAGGTGCTTGATAGACTTGGAATTCCAATGTCTAATGCAGTAGGAATGTTTCTGAGACAGATTGTACTCCAGAGAGGAATTCCTTTTGAGATGAAACTTCCAGCTTACGAGGAGCCTGTTGCATATGGTTCTCTGACAAAGGAACAGTTCAATGCAGAAATAGAAAAAGGCATGGGAGATATTAAGGCTGGCAGAACGTATTCAGCAGATGAAGTTGAAGCAGAAATGAAACGGGAATTTGGTATATGAAATATAAAGTGATGTATACAGCAGGAGCAAAGAAAGATCTGCGAAATATTTTCAGATATTCAGAGGAACTGTTAGCACCGGAGAATGCGGCAGGACAGACAGAGCGGATTATGACTGCAATTCGGAAGCTGGATACTATGCCGAACAGAAATCGGCTCTATGAGGAAGAACCGTGGCACAGCAGAGGACTTCGATTCTTTCCGGTGTAATTATCTGGTATTTTACAAAACAGATGATGAAACTGAAATAGTATATGTAGTGCGAATTATGTATGGTGGACGAGATGTTCATAAACAGTTAAGTCAAACAGAAGACGTTTCAGTAAATTAAAACTGAATATGGAACAAAAGCACGAGCAGTTAGTCTATGAATAATAGGTTAGCTGCTTTTTTTATGCAAAAAGGGAGGTGCGGTGTATGAGATACGCACGTAAAGATGTAGAAAAAACAAAGAAAATAGCAAAGTTAATCTGAGAAGTGTTTTTTTCTATATTTTTTTATAGGCATTACCCCATTCGACCATTGAGTCGAGAATAGGTTTCAGAGTAAGTCCAAGTTCGCTGAGACTGTACTCAACTCTTGGGGGAACCTCCGGGTAAACTGTGCGAATAATGAGACCATCATTTTCCATGGAGCGCAAACTATCGGTGAGAACTTTCTGACTGATCCCTTCAAGATTTTTCTTTAATTCATTGAATCGCCAAGGGCGTTCCAGCAGATTTCGGATAATCAGCAATTTCCATTTACTGCCGATGAGCGAAACGGTGGTTGCAACTGTGGAAACTGTCATATTACCATATCTTCCAATGGAGATATTATGGCATGCAGAAGGGTGACAGACAGTAAAGTGGCCAATATTTTTGAAGATCGACTGGCAGACGTCTGGATCTGCCAGATGGAAAAATACAGAGATTACGATAAATTCGAAAAATGCAGTAAGTGTGAACTTAAGGCATGGTGCCGTGGATGTCCGGCAGTTGCCAATGGAACAAGCGGTAACTTTTATGGGGCTGATCCGCAGTGCTGGAAGACAAGAAATGAGATTACCGGAGAGATATTGGAGGAGCGATAAAATGGATTTAGTAACATGTTTGAAAAAAATGAAATTGGTGGGAGTGCTTGCATTCGCAACAGTAGACAGTGAAGGAGCACCACAGATACGGAATATCAGTGCGATTCATTACGAACCGGATGCACTTTATTTTTTCACTGCCAGAGGTAAAAATTTTTGTCAAGAATTAATGGAAGATGGCAGGGTTCAGATTCTTGCTTATACCAAATACAAAGAAATGATTCGTTTGTCAGGAAAGGCTTACGCAGTAGCGGAGAATGAACAGAAAAAATGGATGGATATCATTTTTGAAGAGCAGCCATATCTTGCTAATGTATATCCAGGGGATACAAGAGAAATCGGAATTATTTTCCGTATTGATAAGGCGGAAGTGGAGTATTTTAATCTTGGCGTAAATCCAATTTTCCGGGAGACATATATTCTGGGAAATGTTAGTATAAAAGAAAAGGGATATTACATAACGGAATCCTGTATCGGTTGCGGGACATGTATGAAACATTGTCCACAGAAATGTATTGAGAAGGGAACATCTTTTGTCATCCGGCAGGAGCACTGTCTGCACTGTGGAAACTGTTATGAAAACTGTCCGGTGAAAGCGGTGATCAGGAAATGAATCAGAATGACAGAAGAAAATATTTAATCAAAGGCTTGTTGAAAGAGCGACCAGAGTATGAGAACATGCAGATCCCATCAGATGCAGGCGAGCAGAAAATGTTACTCAGATCGCTTATGAATATAAGAATGCCGGAGGAAATTGATCCTGCATTTTTGCAGATTCAGGATGCGTATCTTTCGGAAGAAAATGAGAAGAAAGGGATTGTCACATTGGAAGATATCAGGGAGGTGCAGCCTGATCTTTATATCTGGAAGGGCGATATTACAAGGCTTGGAGTGGGAGCAATCGTAAATGCAGCCAACAGCGGCATGACAGGCTGTTATCAGCCCTGTCATAACTGTATTGATAATTGTATACATACTTATGCAGGAATTCAGCTTCGGAATTATTGCAATGATATGATGATAAAACAGGGACAGGAAGAACCAACAGGGCAGGCAAAGATTACTCCGGCGTTTAATCTGCCCTGTGATTATGTGATTCATACAGTTGGCCCGATTGTACGAGGAAAACTGACAAAGGAACATGAGCAGTTACTGATATCCTGCTATGAATCGTGTATGAGTATAGCTGATGAGAATGAAGTAAAGAGTATTGCTTTCTGTTGTATCTCAACCGGTGTATTTATGTTTCCAAATAAAAGAGCTGCCGAGCTTGCAGTACAGACGGTAAAACAATATAAAGAAAAGACAAAATCAAAGATAAAGGTGATATTTAATGTTTTTAAAGAGGAAGATGAACAACTCTACAGGCAGTTACTCGGATAAGATACTACAGATAAAAGAAAAAATTGGGGAAGCAGATGCCATTATAATTGGGGCAGGTGCAGGATTTTCCACATCAGCTGGTTTTGTGTATAACGGTGAAAGATTTGAAAAATATTTTTCGGATTTCAGAAAGAAATATGGATTTTCTGATATGTATTCGGGAGGCTTCTATCCATATAAAACATTGGAAAAGCACTGGGGATACTGGTGCAGATATATCTATATTAATCGATATATGGATGCGCCAAAACCGGTATATCAGAACTTGTATGATCTGGTGAAAGAGAAAGATTATTTTGTACTGACGACAAATGTAGATCATTGCTTTCAGAAGGCAGGATTCGCTAAAAACAGAATCTTTTATACACAGGGAGATTATGGTCTGTTTCAATGCAGTGAGCCTTGCCATAAGGAAACTTATGACAATGAAGAAACCATTAAAAAAATGGTACTGAGTCAGGGATTTCAGATAAAAGACGGGGAACTGCAAGAACCGGAAGATGGAGAAATAAAGCTTACGGTTCCGACGGGTCTGATTCCATATTGCCCGCGCTGTGGTAAGCCGATGAGTATGAATCTCAGATCGGATCAGACATTTGTTGAAGATGAAGGATGGCATCAGGCAGCAGAAAGATATGAGAGATTTATACAGGAACATAAAAAGCAGAAAATCGTGTTCCTTGAACTTGGTGTAGGATATAATACTCCTGGTATTATAAAATATCCGTTTTGGCAGATGACAAACACATTTCAATATGCATTTTATGTGTGTCTGAACCAGGGTGAAGCATATGCACCGGAAGAAATAAGGAAAAAATCTGTTTGCATGAATGAAGATATTGGAGAGATCCTGAAAGAACTGTAGACTTGTGATAAAGAGCGGCTTTGAACGGAGCGAATAGTGACACAGTACAGCCTTTCACCAGAAGTTGTGGATCTGATATCATAGACAGAATCTTGTAAGAAGAATGCCGAGGCATTCTTGAATAACCCAAAACTTATATACTTGTACTAATAAGATTTTGCGTGGATTAGGAAAAATGTCTGGTGGAAGTGCAGAAAATACGGTAATGAGTGGAAATCAGTTATTAATGCCCGTTTGATTTGTCGAAAAAATCTCGTTGCGTATTTATGGATAATGAGCTTATAATGAATGTACAGAAAAACAGCAGAAATATTTTCATAAAAATGGGAGTTGTAAGAAATTTCTAATTATGGAAATATACAGGGGAATCTTTATGATCAAACGGAAAGAAGCACTGGAGTTTGGCTTATCATTTCAGGATACATATGAGGAAAGGCCTTTCCATGACCAGACCTGGCAGCTGGTAAGAGTAAAGGAAAGTAAAAAAGCGTTTCTGTGGATTTTTGAGCGTAATGGATATGTTAATCTGAATGTAAAAACAGATCCGGAATGGCGTGATTTTTGGCGAAGTACATATGAAGCAGTAACTGCAGGATACCACCAGAATAAGGAACACTGGAATACCATTGTTCTGGATGGAACAATACCAGATAAAGATATTAAAAGGATGATATCTGAAAGCTATGACTTGGTCACGTACAGCCCAACAAAACGGATTTATGAGGCTGTTAAAAAAATTCCCAAAGGCTGTGTGGCAACCTATGGAAAAGTGGCAGAGATGGCAGGAAATCCAAGAATGTCAAGAGCTGTGGGAAATGCACTTCATAAAAATCCGGACCCGGAGCATATTCCATGCTATCGTGTAGTAAATTCCAAAGGAGAGCTAGCTGGAGCATTTGCTTTTGGCGGCGAAAACGTACAGAAAAAACTGTTGGAAGCAGATGGGATTGAAGTTATCAATGGAAAAGTAGATTTGAAAAAGTACGGATTATAGTACAGCAGCTTCTGTGTACAAAAGAATGAATTTAACCGAATCAAGTAAGTTCCCTGGGGCGGTTGCGAAAAGTAATAAGCAGTTTGTCTATGAAAAATAGGCCAGCTGCTTTTTTTAGCTTTTTTTTATGCCAAAAAGAATTGACAAAGCAGAAGAGCTACACTATAATCATTCTAAAAAGAACGATAAAGGAGCTTCTTGTATAATTCAAATATAAGGAATTCCGAGAAAGAAGGTTGAGAAAAAAATACCTCAGAGTAAAATAAGATTACTGACTTTGGACGGTTAGTAAAAAATCTTATTAAACAGTGAGGTACTTGAAATGAATTATAACACACAGAACGCAAAAATTGCATCTATTACGGAAAAGACTTTAATCGTTGGTATTGATGTGGGAAGTGAAACCCATTATGCAAGGGCTTTTAACTGGCGCAATTATGAGTACTCAAAGAAGCCGTTCGCCTTCAGCAATGATGAAGCAGGATTTTCCTCATTTAAGGATTGGATGGATGATATAGCAGAGAAACATGGGATGAAGGTTGTGATTCCAGGAATGGAACCAACAGGCCACTACTGGCTGAATCTTGGAGCGTACCTGCAGGAACAGGGAATGAAACCAGTACATGTGAATCCACATCATGTCAAGAAATCCAAAGAACTAGATGACAATAATCCGAGCAAAAATGACCGTAAAGATCCAAAGACAATTGCGGGTCTGGTAAATGAAGGAAGATTCTCTTATCCATATATTCCAACCGGGATCTATGCAGAGATCAGAAATCTGTCCAACCTTCGTATTCAGACACAGGAAGAGATTACAAGGATCAAAAACAGAATCGCCCGCTGGTTCAGCATTTATTTTCCGGAAATAAAAGACGTTTACAGGAATCCGGATGCGGTAAGCGGACTGATGGTAATCAAACAGGCACCACTGCCATGTGATATCAAAGAGCTTGGCGTGGACGGAGTGAATAAGATATGGAGAGATGCAAGGCTGAAAGGCGCTGGGATAAAGAGGGCAACGACCCTGGTAACAGCAGCGGAGCACAGCATCGGAAATACGGAAGCACCGAGAAGTGCCAGGAAAGAGATCCGAAACCTACTGAATGACTACGAAATATACAAAAACCGGATGGATGAACTTATGGAAGAGATAAAGGAAACACTTTCTGAGATTCCTTATATAGATAAGCTGATGGAGATCAATGGGATAGGGATAAAGACGGTAAGTTGCGTTATCGCAGAAGTAGGAGACATTGGACGTTTTGATAATCCGAAACAGGTGCAGAAGCTTGCCGGTTATGCCATTGTTGCAGACAGCTCCGGGAAACATAACGGGGCGAGCAGGATCAGCCACAGGGGAAGAAAGCGTTTGAGATATGCATTGTATGAAGCTGCGATATCTGTGATCGGGAAAAATAAAGAATTTAAGGAAATCCATAGTTATTACCGGACAAGGGAGAAAAATCCACTGAAAAAGATGCAGTCAGTGATAGCTGTGGCATGTAAACTGATCAGGATATTTTATACGATACTAACGAAAGGCGTGGATTATGACGGTCAGAGGATGTTAGCTGACATTGTAAGACCTGAAATGCAGTTAGCAGCATAAAGAGAAAGAAACAGTGTATCATGGCCGGTCTGAGCCTTTAAAAGGAAAAGATGAAGGGCTGAGACCAGCCATGATAGCTGGGAGCAGTAAACAACTAGAATGCAACAGGAAAACGTCCACCGAAAGGTGCTGTTGCAGGAAAAAAGTCAGTAATACAACAAACAAAGAATGAGCCAGTAGTCGGCAGGAATACACACCAGAGGGCAAGACCCTGTAGAGGAGCTAAGCTGACACCCTGGTTATGGACAGGCGGGACGAGAGAAGTTAGGACTCAGCACAGACTGATGATCCTGGTAGACATGGGAGGTTCGCTGCCGTAGATGGAGGGATACATACAAGGCCATGTAGAACGAAATAAGAAGACGTTTTACTTTGTGTACCCAAAATCCACTATTTTCGTACCAGATACAGAGAAATGTCCATTCCTATGGCTCTTTCTTCTGAGATATTTATTGATGAAACATTAGAAATTCCTTGATTTTCAAGGAAAAAAGACTTGACTATATAGGGAGGCAGAAGGATGGATCTTATCAAAATCGGAAAATATATTGCAGGCAAACGAAAGTCTTTGGGGATGACACAAAAGCAACTGGCAGAAAAATTAGGTATGAGTGATAAGTCTGTTTCTAAATGGGAGCGAGGAGTTTGCCTTCCGGATGTATCTGTTTATAAAGAACTTTGTTCAATTCTTGGTATTAGCCTCAATGAATTTCTGGCTGGAGAAGATATAGCCCAAGAGAACATGATTCAGAAGTCAGAAACAAATATTATTGAAGTAATCAGAGACAATATAAATAAACAGAAATGTCTGAAAATTATGAAATGTATATTACTAGTTATATCTATTTGTGTTGCATCAATAATCGGATTTACAATATACCATTTTAAAAAACCACAGAATTTTATTTCGCCACTTGCAGAGGATAGTATAGAAATGCAGACGGCAGAATTACTTGCTGGACCGGATGGAGCATTCGTATATAAGTTTATCACAGCGGATAAATATAAAAAACTTAGATTACATATTTATCGATACGAATCAGGGAAATTGAGTGATCAGGACAAAGTAGAAATGGGATTTGAAGATATTCGTTCGCCAAAAAGTGGTGCAATCGTAATGGTGCCTGATTTTGACAATTATGCAATTAAACTAATTATTTCAGGAGATGGTAGTAAGCTGTCAACTGAAATTCCTATTTTAGAAAATGTAGAGGATCGAGAGTACTATGGTAGATCAGCAACTGAAATAAAAAATGTCGTAGACATTAGATACAATGAGCAGCAGCCACTAATTGCTTTTGTTTATGATAACGATGAAATGAGTGTTCCAACTTTAGACGATTTTATAAATAACCAAACAGATTATCTTTCAAAAAATGATTATGTGTATTATGTGGCATTTGAGTTTTGTAAGTAATAGACATATACATACGGAGAAGTAATGACAATAATGGCTCTGACCAGGGAGATATGGAGCAATGATTATTTTGCGATGGATGAATCAATTAAAAAGCACAAAGAGAAAAATGACCTGTTTTGTTTTCTTGTTTGCTAGGAAAGAAGGATAGAGGATACATTATTTTCCGGTGAATCGAAAAATATAGAGTACAAAGTTACCTTGCCAGATAAAAGTGAAAAGTACATGAAAACAATCGTAGCTTTTGCCAATACACAGGTTGGCAGGCTGATTGTAGGAGTAGATGATAAAACACACCAGATTGGGTGAAAACAACGTCAATCCCAAAGTTATGCAGTATGTGATGGGGCGCTGGATGTCCAGTGGATATACGTTTAGCGCCGACCGTAGCGGAGCGAAGGCCATTCAGATGCACAGATCACAATGAATGTTTATAATCACATTACAGAAATGTCTCATGTGGAGAATGAGATGTCTAAAATGAACTTGCCAGAAACCGTACCTGCTGTGGTATAAACCAGAAGTCATTGTTGTAAAATGTGGTAAGAAAATCAGACGAATA
Source organism: Blautia ammoniilytica (assembly GCF_025566965.1). Lineage (NCBI taxonomy): Bacteria > Bacillati > Bacillota > Clostridia > Lachnospirales > Lachnospiraceae > Blautia > Blautia ammoniilytica. The sequence continues at coordinate 15,656 of NZ_JAOQJL010000017.1, forward strand.
TATCAGCTGGGAGATGACTCCCACCTCTATAGGTGGTGAGCAACAAGCTGGTATTAGTGGTGGGAGTCAATCCCCCAGCTGATATAGCCTCCGGCAGGATTGCAGAGGTGCGCAGGAGAAGTATGTCATGCAATTGCATGACGCGCACCTCGCAGCAAGAATGCCGAGGCGTTCTTGAATTTTCCAAGATTTTGTTGTAAAAATGTGGTCAAACCAAGAAACCTCCGTGCGAAAGAGAATGTTACGCCATGCATGGCTCGTAGAGTTCACACAATCTTCACAAAATAATTAGCACTCACCTCTTGACAGTGCTAATAGCATGTGTTATATTACACATAGAACAAAGGAAGAGGATAAAAAGAGAACAAAGAAATAGGTTCTATGAGATCCAAACAGATACCCGAGTTCCAAAGAAACAGGTAAAAAACATAAATGTATAATAAAAAAGGAGAGATGACTTATGTTAATGCCTAGCGTTTTTGGAGAAAACTTATTTGATGATTTCTTTAATGAATTTCCATTCTATTATGATGATAAAGCACTGAAAGATACAGAGAAGAAGCTGTATGGCAGGAAAGCTAATCACGTAATGAAGACAGATATCAGGGAATTGTCTAATGGCTATGAATTGATGGTAGATCTGCCCGGATTTACAAAGGATGAGATCAAGGCTTCTCTGGAGAATGGATATCTGACCATCAGTGCTGAGAAAGGTCTTGATAAGGATGAACAGGAGAAGGAAACCGGACGTTACATCCGTAAGGAACGCTATGCCGGAGCCTGCAGCAGAAGCTTCTATGTGGGTGAGGATGTAGACCAGGAGGATGTAAAAGCTGAATTTAAACATGGCATCCTGAAATTGTTCGTTCCGAAGAAGGAAGCAAAACCGGAAGTAGAAGAAAAGAAACATATCGCCATTGAAGGCTGATATTTTTAATATGGGGTGTGCACCATTGGGTGCATGCCCTTTTTTTATAAAAACGCTCCGCAAGGGTGCCTTCAGTGGAGAAGATCGCTTATAATAGATGTTGTGTGAACAGTAACGATGTTGTACTGGCTGGAGGGCAAGCTTTAGGCACAGGGTTGACGGAATAGCTTTTTTGCTTTATTCTTTCCTTATTGATTTATGCGCAGAAGAGATGATAGAAACGGCAAAAGGAAAGATGGAATCATACCATGAATTATATTGTGTTTGATCTTGAATGGAATCAAAGTCCGGATGGGAAAAAATTTGAGAATGCAAGACTACCATTTGAGATTATTGAGATAGGGGCTGTAAAGCTTGATAAAGATAAAAATATCATAGACAGTTTTCAACGGTTGATCAAACCGCAGGTGTACAACTGGATCCATGACAGTATCCATGAGGTGATCCATGTAGATTATAAAGATTTGACAGATGGCCTGCCTTTTCCGCTGGCAGTGCGGGAATTTCTTCAATGGTGCGGAAAGGATTATGCCTTTTTTACCTGGGGCAATCAGGATGTTATGGAGCTGCAACGTAATATGAAATATTATAATATGCTGTCACTGATCAAAGGTCCTGTTACTTATTATGATGTACAGAAGCTATACGGGATCTGTTATGAGGAAGACGGCGAGAGACGAGCACTGGAGACCGCAGTGCAGCAGCTGAAGATCAAAAGCCAGATGGAATTTCACAGGGCTGTTGCAGATGCATATTATACAGCATATGTGCTTCAGTATATTGATGATAATTGTATCCGTCAGAATCCATCCCTGGACGTTTACCAGAATCCAAAGTCAAGAAAAGAAGAAGTTCATATGGAATATTCCATGTGGAATAAGTATGTTTCCAGAGAGTTCTTTTCCAGAGAGCGAGTGATGAAGGACAGGGAGGTTTTAAGCACCTGCTGTCCTGTGTGCCATTGTCCTGCCAGACGGAAGGTACGATGGTTCATGAATAATAATTCGAAGGTTTATTATTGCCTGGCAGTTTGCCAGGAACATGGAACCATAGAGGGAAAGATCCGTATACGGAGAACAGAAGAAGATAAATATTTTGCTGTGAAAACTCTATACCGGGTAGGTACAGAAGAGGCGGAGAAAATCCGTGAAAAACGGGATTCTCTCCGCCTGAAGCGACAGTTAAAAAGAAAGCAGGAGGTCCGATAGGACCTCTTTTTCATATTGTACACCCCATCCTACCAGCTGACCGTTATAATAATAGCTGCTGTTTAAAAGAAGAGGACCGGCAGCGTTGGAGCCTAAGCCCTGCTGCTTTTCCAGGGCAGATACATCTGTTCCCTTGGGAACGGTAACATATACAGTTCTGGTATAGGGAAACGGGCAGGTATTGCCATTATTTTGAAGAATATATTTGTCGCAGGCAAGATCCGCAGTAACTACAGGGGTCTTATCCTGTTTCAGATTGATCTTCTCAAAATTGCCAAACCCATAATCCAGCAGGGATGCTGTATCAGACCAGCCACCGTTAATGGTACCCATAACCACCACCAGAAGGGTCATATTCCCCCGTTTGGCATAAGTAACAAGCGTATTTCCTGCTGCTTCCGTGTATCCGGTCTTGCCGCCAAGAACACCTTCATAAGCATAGTCACGGCCTTCCATCATTTTGTGATGGTTCAGGAGATAACGGGTTTCCTCGAACTTGTTGGTAGGAGGAATCTCGAAGATCTTCCGTGTAACGTATTTGCGGAACAGTGGATTGTACCAGGCTGCCCGTGAGATCTTAGCCATATCATTAGCAGTGGTAACATGATTCTCATCCGGAAGACCGTTAGGATTGTTAAAGTGAGTATTAGTACAGCCAATTTCCGCTGAACGGGTATTCATAAGCTCTACAAACTTTTTCACAGAACCGGAAACAGATTCTCCGATAGCCAGGGCAATTTCATTGGCTGATTCCAACATCAGAGCCATCAATGCCTGATGGACAGTAAAGATCTCGTCAGTATCTGCGTAAATACTGGAATCGCCGGGGGAGATGCCATGTGCAGCAGCTTCTGACATCACCAGCTTGTTCTGTACACTTAAGTTCTCACAGCCAAGAAGTGCTGTCAGGATCTTGGTAATGCTGGCTGGGTACATTTTCTCGTCCGGATTTTTGGAATAAAGGATGGCACCGGTGTACACGTCCATCATCACTGCAGAACGGGCTTCCACCTGGGGACCCTGTGGCCAGCCGGGGATGGAATTGCTTTCCGGGGCAGCATAATAGGCCTCTGTGTGAGGATCCGGTGTAGGCGTGGGGGATTCAGCAGCAGATTCTCCTTCTTCGCCAAAGGCAAATGCAGGCTGTGTGACAAGCATTCCGGCAGATAAAGTGATACATAAAAGACGTTTTAATATTTTTTTTCCTGATTTAACCATAAAAATTCCTTTCATCTTAGCTTACAGGTTAGCATTTCCGAAATTTTGCTTCATTATAACACTTTTTTTCAGTAAAGAACAGGTGGAAAACTTGCCTAAAAAGTCTTGACACAGGGAATTTCATGCACTTATAATAGAAAAGCATATGGAAAAACCATGATGGAGACAGTAAGCGGTATTGAAAGCTTCAGCGAGCCGGGGAGGGTGGAAGCCTGGTGTGAGTCAGATATAGCAGAAGATCACTCCGGAGTTGCGTCCCTGAGGGTGTCTGGCAGCAGATACAGGTAGGGGATGACGGATTTCCCACGTTAACGGGAACGGGTATCGGGCATATGGCCCTGTACATTGTAACAGGTGGTATTACGAGAGCACTTCGCCTTCGTCCTTTTACGGGCGGAGGCTTTTTAAGTTGTAATAAGAGGCTTTTTTGAAGTTCCCTGTTACACATTTCTCAAGGATGAGCAAAAGGAGGAAATGCGATGTATCAGAAAGTAGATACGAACCTGAACTTTGTAGACCGGGAAAAAAAGGTTGAAAAGTTTTGGAAAGACAATGACATTTTTGAAAAAAGCATGGAAAACCGTAAAGAGGGACCAACATATACTTTTTACGACGGACCGCCAACAGCCAACGGAAAGCCTCATATCGGACATGTACTTACCAGAGTTATCAAGGATATGATTCCAAGATATCGGGCAATGAAGGGCTACATGGTTCCAAGAAAGGCAGGCTGGGATACTCATGGACTTCCGGTAGAACTGGAAGTTGAGAAGAAGCTGGGGCTTGATGGAAAGGATCAGATCGAGGAATACGGAATTGAGCCTTTTATCAAACAGTGTAAAGAAAGTGTATGGAAATATAAGGGAATGTGGGAGGATTTTTCCTCTACTGTAGGATTCTGGGCTGATATGGAGCACCCTTATGTTACCTATGAAGATAATTATATTGAGTCTGAGTGGTGGGCATTAAAGCAGATCTGGGACAAAGGCCTGTTATACAAAGGATTTAAGATCGTGCCTTACTGTCCAAGATGTGGGACACCGCTTTCCGCTCAGGAGGTTTCCCAGGGCTATAAGCTGGTAAAAGAGCGTTCTGCTATTGCAAGGTTTAAGGTAAAAGGTGAGGATGCATACTTCCTGGCATGGACCACAACTCCGTGGACTCTGCCATCCAACGTGGCTCTTTGTACAAATCCTCAGGATACTTACTGCAAAGTAAAGGCAGCAGACGGTTATACTTATTATATGGCAGAAGCACTGCTGGATACTGTTCTTGGCAAGCTTGCCACAGAAGAAGCACCTGCTTATGAGATCCTTGAGAAATTTACAGGAAAAGATCTGGAATATAAAGAGTATGAGCCGCTGTTTGACTGCACCGGTGAATACGTGAAAAAACAGGGCAAAAAAGCTCATTACGTTGTATGTGATGATTATGTATCCATGAGTGATGGTACTGGTATCGTTCATATTGCGCCTGCTTTCGGTGAAGATGACAGCCGTATTGGACGGAACTACGGGCTTCCGTTTGTACAGTTTGTAGACGGTAAAGGCGATATGACTGCAGAAACTCCCTATGCAGGAGTATTTGTTAAAGATGCAGATCCTATGGTTCTGAAAGATCTGGATAAAGAGGGCAAGCTGTTTTCAGCACCTAAGTTTGAGCATGATTATCCTCATTGCTGGCGTTGCGATACACCGCTGATCTATTACGCAAGAGAATCCTGGTTCATCAAGATGACTGCAGTAAAGGATGACCTGATCCGCAACAATAATACCATCAACTGGATTCCGGAAAGCATTGGAAAAGGTCGTTTCGGTGACTGGTTGGAGAATGTACAGGATTGGGGCATCAGCCGTAACAGATACTGGGGAACACCTTTGAATATCTGGGAATGCCAGTGCGGACATATGGAGTCTATTGGCAGCCGTCAGGAGTTATTTGAAAAGACAGGGGATGAAAGAGCTAAGACCATCGAGCTCCATCGCCCATACCTGGATGATCTGACCATGAAATGTCCGAAATGTGGCGGTACCATGCATCGTGTACCGGAGGTAATTGACTGCTGGTTTGATTCCGGAGCAATGCCGTTTGCACAGCATCATTATCCATTTGAAAATAAAGAGCTTTTTGAACAGCAGTTCCCGGCAGACTTTATTTCCGAGGCTGTTGACCAGACAAGAGGATGGTTCTATTCCTTACTTGCAGAGTCTACCCTTCTGTTCAACAAAGCACCCTACAGGAATGTAATCGTTCTTGGCCATGTGCAGGATGAAAATGGACAGAAGATGAGTAAATCCAAAGGAAATGCAGTAGATCCTTTTGATGCACTGGAAACATACGGCGCAGATGCGATCCGCTGGTATTTCTATATCAACAGTGCACCATGGCTGCCAAACCGCTTCCACGGCAAAGCAGTGCAGGAAGGTCAGCGTAAGTTCATGAGCACTCTTTGGAATACCTATGCATTCTTTGTATTGTATGCAAACATTGACGAATTTGACGCAACGAAGTATACTCTGGACTATGATAAGCTCTCTGTTATGGATAAATGGCTGCTGAGTAAGCTGAATACGGTTGTTAAGACTGTAGATCAGGATCTGGCAGACTATAAGATTCCGGAAAGTGCAAGAGCACTTCAGAACTTTGTAGATGAAATGAGTAACTGGTATGTAAGAAGAAGCCGTGAGCGTTTCTGGGCAAAAGGAATGGAGCAGGATAAGATCAATGCTTACATGACTTTATATACAGCTCTTGTGACCATTTCCAAGACAGCAGCTCCTCTGATCCCGTTTATGACAGAAGATATTTATCAGAATCTGGTAAGAAGTATTGATAAGACTGCACCTGAGAGTATCCATCTCTGCGACTTCCCTACAGTGAAGGAAGAGTGGATCAATAAGGAACTGGAAGATAACATGGAAGAAGTGCTGAAGGTGGTTGTTCTTGGCCGTGCCTGCAGAAATACTGCAAACATCAAGAACCGTCAGCCTATCGGTACCATGTATGTGAAGGCTCCAGAGAAGATGGATACATTCTTTACTGATATTATTGCAGATGAACTGAATGTAAAAGAAGTAAAATTCACAGATGATGTGGAATCCTTTATTTCCTACAGCTTTAAGCCACAGCTTCGTACGGTTGGACCGAAATACGGCAAGCTTCTGGGCGGTATCCGTAAGGCACTTGCTGAGATCAACGGAAGCAAGGCAATGAATGAACTGAAGACCAATGGTGTTCTTGTTCTGGACATCGACGGAAATAAGGTTGAACTGACAGAGGAAGATCTGCTGATCGAGACTGCCCAGACAGAGGGCTATATGACAGAGACAGACGGCGATACAGCAGTTGTACTGGATACCAATCTGACTCCGGAACTGCTGGAGGAAGGTTTTGTACGTGAGATCATCAGCAAGATCCAGACCATGCGTAAAGAAGCAGGATTTGAGGTTATGGATAAGATCCTGGTTTATGCAAAAGATAATGATAAGGTTATGGATGTGATGAAAGCGCATCAGGATGAAATCAAAGGCGAGGTTCTGGCAGATCAGATCATTCTGGGCGAAGTTCAGGGTTATACAAAAGAGTGGAATATCAATAAAGAGCAGGTAACGCTGGCAGTAGTTAAAGTACAGGAGGATTAACATGATTAACAAGCAGTTTGAGAAAGAGGCCTTCAAGAAGAGTGTACGAGATAATGTAAAATTTCTCTATCGCAAAAGGCTGGAGGAAGCTACCCAGGAGCAGCTTTTCCAGGCTGTATGCTACACTGTGAAAGATGTTATCATTGATAATTGGCTGGAGTCACAGAACGCATTTGAGGAGCAGGATCCGAAGATCGTTTATTACATGTCCATGGAGTTTTTGATGGGCCGTGCCCTGGGGAACAACCTGATTAACCTTGGCGCTTACGGGGAAGTAAAGGAAGCCCTGGAGGAGTTAGGACTTGATCTGAATGTTCTTGAGGACCAGGAGCCTGATCCGGCACTGGGCAATGGCGGTCTGGGAAGACTTGCAGCATGTTTCCTGGATTCTCTGGCAACTCTTGGTTATTGTGCTTATGGATGCGGTATCCGTTATCGTTATGGTATGTTCAAGCAGGAGATCAGGGACGGTTATCAGGTAGAGGTACCGGATAACTGGCTTGTAAATGGTTATCCATTCGAGCTTCGCCGTCCGGAGTATGCAAAGGAAGTGCATTTTGGCGGTTATGTACGTGTAGAATATGATCCTGCAACAGGACAGAATAAATTTATCCATGAAGGCTATCAGGCAGTCAAGGCGATTCCTTATGATATGCCTATCGTGGGATACAAGAATGATCTGGTGAATACCCTTCGTATCTGGGATGCAGCTGCGATTGAGGAATTTGGGTTTGATTCTTTTGACAAGGGTGATTATAAGAAAGCAGTAGAGCAGGAGAACCTGGCAAAGGATATTGTAAATGTACTTTATCCCAATGATAACAAAATGTCAGGAAAAGAGCTTCGTCTGAAACAGCAGTACTTCTTTGTTTCTGCAAGTATTCAGGAAGCAATCTCAAAATATAAAAAGAAACATAATGACATTCGGAAGCTGCATGAAAAGGTTGTATTCCAGATGAATGATACACATCCTACCATGGCAGTTGCCGAGCTGATGCGTATCCTCATTGACCAGGAAGGCCTTGGCTGGGATGAAGCATGGGCAGTAACCACCAAATGTGTTGCTTATACCAACCATACCATTATGTCTGAGGCTTTGGAGAAATGGCCTATCGAGCTGTTCTCAAGACTGCTTCCACGTGTATATCAGATGATCGAGGAGATCAACCGTCGTTTTATCATTGAGATTCAGAACAGATATCCGGGCAACTATGAGAAGATCAAGAAAATGGCAATCATTTACGATGGCCAGGTTAAGATGGCTCATCTTGCCATTGCAGCCGGCTTTTCTGTCAACGGTGTTGCCAAGCTTCATACAGAGATCCTGGAGAAGCAGGAACTGCGTGATTTCTATGAGATGATGCCTGAAAAATTTAATAATAAAACCAATGGTATCACACAGAGACGTTTCCTCTTCCATGGCAACCAGCTGCTTGCCAACTGGGTAACAGACCATATCGGACCAGACTGGATCACAGATCTGTCCCAGATGAAAAAACTGGCTGTTTATGCTGATGATGAGAAAGCACTTCAGGAGTTTATGAATATTAAATTCCAGAATAAGCAGCGTCTTGCAAAATACATCCTGGAGCATAATGGCATTGAGGTAGATCCTCATTCCATCTTTGATGTACAGGTTAAGAGACTTCATGAGTACAAGAGACAGCTTTTGAACATTCTGCATGTGATCTATCTGTACAATCAGATCAAGACACATCCGGAGATGGATATGTATCCGAGAACCTTTATCTTTGGCGCAAAAGCTTCTGCAGCTTATGCCCGTGCAAAGAAGATCATTAAGCTGATCAACTCTGTTGCTGATGTGGTCAATAATGATGCATCCATTAACGGCAAGATCAAGGTTGTATTCATTGAGAATTATCGTGTGTCTAATGCAGAGATGATCTTTGCCGCAGCAGATGTTTCCGAGCAGATTTCTACAGCCAGCAAGGAAGCTTCCGGTACAGGTAATATGAAATTCATGCTGAACGGTGCTCCTACACTGGGAACTATGGATGGTGCCAATGTGGAGATCGTAGCAGAGGTAGGCGCTGAGAATGCATTTATCTTTGGTATGAGTTCTGATCAGATCATCAATTATGAGAACAATGGAGGTTATGATCCGGATATGATCTATAATACAGATCCGGAGATCCGTCAGGTACTGATGCAGCTGATCAATGGTACTTTCTCCAGTGATACAGAGCTGTTCCGTGATATTTATGATTCTCTTTTAAATACAAAGAACAGTTCCAGACCGGACCAGTATTTCATTCTTGGTGATTTCCGCTCCTATGCAGAGGCACAGAAGAAGGTGGAAGCGACTTATCGTGATGAGAAGAAGTGGGCGAAGATGGCACTTCTGAATACAGCTCACAGTGGTAAATTCTCTTCAGACAGAACCATCCAGGAGTATGTGGATGATATCTGGCATCTGGACAAAGTTACTGTAGGCACAAAATAATATTTCATGTCTTATCCGGGCAGTGCAGGACATGAACGGGATAGTTATAGAAACTGAATAAGTATAAAAATTGAATTAGTATAAAAATGGGATACGGTTATCACCAGTCAGTGAAAACCATATCCCATTCTTTTTTTGCTATTTTGGAAGAAATAATTCTCCGGTTGCTGCATTTTTCCAGTATTCATAAGGGAACATATGATACATTTTACGGATGGTATTGCGCTGACTTTCGTAGATCATTGCCAGTTTCCGTTTGCGGATGTACAGTTCTTTGTCCATTTCCCGCAAGCTGTATGGAATCCGGTCATTTACGTAGTAGGTACCAAACCAGTATAATTCAGCCTTGCATCCGGTTTCTTTATATTCTTTTTCAATGATCTGATGTGTCATCTGATGATGCAGATGGCCATATTCGCCATTTTCATTGTGGGTGGCAACCAGCTGCCAGTCTTTGTAGTTAAGAATCGTTGCCACATCTTTTTCCATGGCTGCTCGCCAGTATTTCCAGGAACTGCGTTTGTTGCCAAGTTTATCCGGGTAGGAAAGCATCAGATATTTGCCACCGGCTTCTGTAACCACAGATTGAAATTCTTTGCTGCGAACCGGGTTGTTGCCACCGGTCATACACACTACCAGATACTTATCATCCAGCAGGTGGCCGCCACCCCAGATCAGCTCATCATCCGGATGTGCAGAAAACAGGATCTTCGTATAACCGGACAGATCCAATGCATCTAGCTGATCATCTGTAACTGCAGGCAGGTGCATGTATGGGGAAAGAATGTGCCACCAGTAAATAAGCAGGGATGCGGCTGCCACAGCCAGCAGAGAAAGAAGTGGACGGCCCACTTTTTTGCAGGCCCATTTCATTGTATACATAAAAACCTCCTAAGGGCAGAATGTTCAGGGCGGCTCAGATCCCTTTTTTGTAGAGTATAAAAGAATAAATACAGGGAATCACAAAAAGCACCATCAGTATGGAAAAAAGAAGCCAATAGGACTGGACAAAACCGTTAATGATCATAATGATACCGCCAAGGATAAAAATCCAGGAGGCCATGCGGTGGGTACGGTTCCAGTTCTCTTCACTTGTCAGAGTCCAGGGCAGCCTGATGCCGATTGTAAAATTCTGTTTCACCTTATGCAGATAATTACCTATGACAATAAAGAGAAAGCCAATCATAAGGCTGACCCAAAGTCCGATATCCAGGTCATATCCCAGATTATAAGAATAAAGGAAAATATTAACGCATATGGAAAGCACAGGGATGATCCAGAAGACCATTTTGCCAATGCGGGTATTGATATTTTTTCGTTTGGGATCTGCCAAGGTTGCCAGGGAAACAAAAAGCTGCAGGGCAAGCAGAATCAAAGGAAGCCCAAATACTCCAAAAAATTTGCTGCCCCATCCATCGGCTCCATTATTGTTTGAAAAGTGTATGGCGAATTTCTCAGGCAGCTGATTCCATAAAATCAGGCCTGCAAGTATAGGACTGATAGTAAGAAGGCTTGTAAGTAAAAGAGTTTTTCTGTTATTTCGGATCATTGTCAGATTCTCCTTTCAGATTCTTCAGCCATAGCAGGATTTCATCTACAACTGAAGTATTCAATTCATAATATACATAATTTTTTTCTTTGGCTTCCCATACCAGATCTGCTTTTTTCAAAATGTTCAGATGGTAGGAGATGGTTGCACCAGTCATGTCAAAATGACTTCCGATTTCTCCTGCTGACATCCGACCGCTTTTCAGAAGCTGTAGGATTTCCCGTCGGACAGGATCGGATAGTGCCTTGAAAGTGTTGGCAAAAGACAATTTTGTTCCTCCTTTTAAAAGCATTTAGAAATATTTCTAAATAGAATATATGATAACTTTATGGAAAAGTCAAGAACTATTTAGAAAAAAATCTAAATACCATGACACAGACAGAAAAAATGATTTTACTGCTTCAGTTCTGATACTATAATCGTGTAAAGGAATGAGAATTGAAAGAATATACTATATGGAATATATTTACAAAAGGGATGGTATGTTTCATTAATTATTTATGGGGTGGAATGATTTCTAAAAATATATAAATAATATACAAATAATCTGTTAATTACCGAAAAAAACGTGTATAATATTACATAGTGATACCAGATAGGAAAGGTTAAAGTTGGTGTCAATATAAAATCAGGCAGGACATAAAGGGGGCTTGTATATGAAGATCACATTTATCGGTGCGACCCATGAGGTGACGGGCAGTTGTTATTATCTGGAGGCAGCCGGAAAACGGTTTCTGGTAGATTATGGGATGGAACAAGGACCAAATTACTATGAGAATCAGGAAATCCCGGTAGCCCCGGGAGAACTGGATTTTGTACTGCTGACACATGCACATATGGATCATGCAGGAATGTTGCCTGCATTATATGCAAAAGGCTTTCAGGGACCGATCTATGCAACAGAAGCCACCTGTCATTTGTGTGATATTATGCTTCGTGATAGTGCACATATCCAGATGTTTGAGGCAGAATGGCGCAATCGTAAGGGACGCCGCCAGGGAAAAGCAGATTTTGTGCCTGTATATACCATGGAAGATGCACTGGCAGTGCTTAAGAATTTTGTGGGAAGACAATATGGAGAAATTTTCCAGCCGGCTCCCGGGATACGGGTTCGTTTTACAGATGCAGGACATTTGCTGGGGTCTTCCAGTATTGAAATCTGGATGGAAGAAGATGGAAAAGAAGAAAAAATAGTATTTTCCGGAGATATTGGCAATAAAAACCAACCGCTGATCAAGGATCCGACATATCTTAAGGAAGCAGATTATGTGGTGATGGAATCCACATATGGAGACAGAAGTCATGGAGAGCGTCCGGAATATGTAAAGCTTCTGGCAGAGGTGATCCAGGAAACCTTTGACAGAGGCGGTAATCTGGTGATTCCTTCTTTCGCAGTAGGCAGGACTCAGGAAATGCTGTATTTTATTCGGCAGATCAAGGAGGAAGGCCTTGTTACTGGACATGATAATTTTAAGGTCTATGTGGATAGCCCGCTGGCAAATGAAGCTACTACCATTTTCGGAAAACATTATCATGACTGCTTTGATGAGGAAGCTTTGAAATTGGTGCAAAAAGGGATCAATCCTTTAAGCTTCCCAGGTCTTAGGATTTCTGTAACAAGCGATGATTCCAGAGCTATCAATTTTGATGAAGACTGCAAGGTGATCATTTCTGCCAGCGGCATGTGTGATGCAGGGCGTATTAAGCACCATCTGAAACATAATCTGTGGCGTGAAGAGTGTACGATCCTGTTTGTTGGATATCAGGCTGTGGGGACAGCCGGAAGGGCACTGCTGGAAGGGGCGCAGGAGCTGAAGCTTTTCGGTGAGCCGGTTCATGTGGCTGCCCATATCCGCCAGATGCCGGGCATCAGCGGTCATGCAGATGTAAATGGACTGATTGACTGGGCGAAAGCTTTTAAACAGAAACCGAAACAAGTATTCATTACTCATGGAGAGGACAGCGTAACAGAGCTTTTTGCAGGAAGACTGAAGGAAGAACTGGGGTACGATACCATGGCGCCTTTCAGTGGAACCATATATGATCTGAAAGAAAATGCCCTTGTATATGAGGCAAAGGGCATCCGCATTGAGAAAGCATCCAAGTCTCCCAAGGCTTCTAAAGCTGCTCAGGCTTATGCGAAGCTGGTTTCTCTTGGACACAGATTGATGTCTGTGATCCGCAAAAATGAAGGAACTCCCAATAAGGATCTGGACAGATTTGCGAGAGATATCCAGTCATTATGTGATAAATGGGACAGACCGGATCAGTGAGATAAAAGAAAACCCGCCTGTGGTCTTAGTATTTCATCAGATCACAGACGGGTTTTAAGCTGCTTTTAGGCAAGTGCCTCTTTTAATGCGAAAGCAAGCTGCTGTGGACATGAAGTTGGTTTTGAACCGCACTTAATATTTTCAAGACGGCTGATCACTTCTTCAGCGTCCATGCCCTCCACCAATTTTGAAACACCCTGGGTATTTCCAGAGCATCCTCCGATAAAATTTACATTGTGAACCTTTTTATTGTCATCAATTTCAAATTCGATGGCCTGTGCACAGACACCTTTTGCTTTATACATCATGGCTTTATCCTCCTTTTTGCAGTTCAAAAGCATTATGAACTTTTCATTTTGGTATTATGTATTATGATTTTGGTGTGAAAACACCAAAATCATGATTGCACGGATTGTTCCGTGCTTTTGACACTGTAATCATATTATAGCAGAATCGCTGTAAAAATCTATAGGGGATTTGGGAAGAATAAGGAAATAGATTGGGATATGGTAAAATTACAAAAGTATCAATTTGATAATTCGTTCTTAATATGATATTAAAAATTGCCAGTTTCAGAAAAAAAGACTAATATAAGGAACAGCAAAGGTGCAGTCGTGGTGAAAACCACAGGCTGCGCCTTTTTCGCATTACAAGATTATCGATAAGATTACCAATTACACGATTATCAAAATGAAAGAGTGATCCACAATGGTATTTCATTCCGTAACAAAAAGCAAGCAAAGAGTAGAAGCATACAAAAAAGTAAATGGTGAAACCATTTTTGCAAATGACCTGGAGATGAAAGACATGCAGTACGCATACGGCGTAAGTTCCAAATATGCATTTGCATGGGTTAAAAATATTGACACTTCTCAGGCGGAACAGGCACCAGGCGTATCCTGTGTTGTTACATACCAGGACATACCAGGAGACATTCTTATGGGTGAAGACAAGCAGGATCAGTATGTACTGGCTGTAGACCGGGTGATCACGGTAGGAGATATTCTGGCCGTCGTGGTGGCTGATACCATGGAACATGCAAAACAGGCAGGACAACTGGTAAAAATAGAATATGAAAAGCTTCATGAACTGACGGACCTGGAAGAGGCCTATCGTTCGGATATGGTGGTAAATCCATATAGAAATGATAACCTGTGTTCCCAGTGTTTTATCAAAAAAGGAAACATTGATAATGCCTTTGAACCGGAAAATGTATCTGTGCAGACTCATTATGAGACAACCTGGCAGGAACATGCATATATAGAACCGGAATGCGTAGTGGCATATCCGGGAAGAAGGGACCGGGAGGTTACGGTGATTGGTTCCATGCAGTCTATTTACAATCCAAGGATGTCTATACATAAAAGCCTTCAGATCCCGTTGGCTGATATCCGGATCGTGGCTACCTCTGTTGGCGGTTCTTTTGGCGGCAAGCTGGAAAGTCCGGAGGTGATGGCTGTCCGTGCAGCTGCCTGTGCTCTGAAATGCCATAAGCCGGTGAAATATCTGCTGACCCGGGAAGAATCTATGCAGCAGAGCCATAAACGCCATCCCTTTAAATTCGATGTTCATGTATCTGCAGATCAGGAAGGAAAGCTGCAAGGGTTTGAAGCACTTGCAATGACCGATTCCGGAGCCTATGCAAACATGTCTCCGGGAGTGGCTTTTAAAGCTGTATCCTTAGGGGCAGGTCCTTATGTAGTTCCCAATGTTTATTGTGGGGCAAAGGCAATTTATACAAATAATATCCCATCAGGCTCTATGCGCGGCTTTGGAAATCCCCAGGGGATTTTTGCAAGGGAATGTGCTTTAGATGAACTGGCAGAAAAGCTGGGAATGTCCCCTTATTTGCTGAGAAAAAGAAATGTAATGCATAGAGGAGATGCCACTGGATCCGGGCAGATCATTGATTTTGAGGATATCGGTGCAGAAGAGGTGCTGGATCAGGTAGCACAGGAGCTGGATTACGAGAAAAAATACTGGCAGTATAAAAAGGAAAATCCGGGAAAAACAAAAAGAAGGGGAGTAGGACTTTCCCTTTCCTACCGCGGAAACAGCTACGGAACTGGTGTCCCTGATGTTGGACGGTGTTATCTGGAAGTGCAGATGGACGGAAGTGTAAGACTGAATATCGGTTTAACGGAAATCGGCCAGGGGCTTCATACAGTGATGGGGCAGATTGCAGCAGAAGCACTGATGGTCAGTGATGACCAGGTAACGGTAAGCGAAAGTACCACAGATGCTCCGGCTACCGGAATCTGTAATGCTTCCAGAGGAACCTTTGTTGGCGGTAATGCCATTTTGGATGCAGCGAAAAAGATACATGAATGTATGAGGGACGCATTATCAGAAACCTTTCAGTGTGACCGTAGGAAAATCCGTTTCCTGTTGGACATGGTGGATGTGGATGGAAAAAAATTATCTTTTAAAGAGGCTGCCGGGATCACTTTTTCAACAGGCCGGACACCTGCCTTTACAGGAAATTATAAAACCCCGGATCCTGTGTTCGATGAAAAGACAGGATTTGGTGACACCTTTTATGAATATACTTATTCCTGCATCGGAGCAGAAGTGGAGATTGATACCTGTACAGGAGAAACAACAGTGCTGAATGTGGTGTCTGCCCATGATGCTGGCCGGATCATGAATCCTAAGCTGGCAGCAGGACAGATCGTAGGCGGTGCAGTCATGGCTCAGGGTTATGCGTTGATGGAAGATATCAATTCAGTAAAAGGATATGCAAAGAATGAGAATTTTGACCAGTATATGATACCCGGAATCAAAGATGTGGGCAGGGTTTTGCCGGTAACAGTAGAAAATCCCAATGACCGCGGACCTTTTGGAGCCAGATCCCTGGGAGAACCGACTCTGGATCCAGGGCTTGGAGCTTTTACAAATGCAGTAAACCATGCACTGGGAGAACTGGGAAAAGTAAAAAGCTCCCCTGCCAGTCTGGAAAAGGTTTTGTTCTCATGTGGAGGAGCAAAGGGGGATGGAAGATGAAGTATCAGGATTACATTACCGTTTCTTCTTTGAAAGAAGCATTGGAGCAGCTGGAGAAATATGGGAAAGATGCTGTGATCGTTGCCGGGGCAACTGACCTGGCAGTAAAGGCAAGGTCAAAGGACTGGTATGAAAGCAAATATTTGGTGGACATCAGCCGCATTCAGGAATTACAGGGAATCCGAAAAGAACATGGAAAAATTATGGTGGGAGCAATGACTACCATCTATGAATTGCTTCATTCTGAACTGATCCGAAAAGGAGCAGGGCTCCTGTATCAGGCCTGTGGAAATATTGCGGGACCGCAGATACGGAATCAGGCTACCATAGGAGGCAATCTGGCGAATAGCTGTCTGGCTGCAGACACGATCCCTGCGCTTTGTGTGCTGGAAGCAACGATCTGCATCGTGGGATCGTCAGGCACCAGAGAAATTCCGGTAGAGGAATTGCTGAAATTCTGCCCTCCATGTGTGAGACATGAGGAAATGAGTGTAGGCGGATGTTTTTATGGGATACCTGCAGGGAAAAAGAATACGCTGGAGCCGGATGAAATCATCACCCAGGTAGTAATTCCTGTTATGTCAACAGATTACCGGTATTCATTTCAGAAGGTAGGCCGAAAGAAAAGCGGATGTATGTCCAGATTCACTTTGGCAGTGGCGATGAAGCTTTCAAAGGATCAAAAGATTGAAGATGTTCGGCTTTCCATAGGGGCTGCGCTGGCTGATATCAGACTGCAGAAGGAAGTGACAGAATCTCTCAAGGGCCATAAACCGGATAGTGAATTATTCCATGCTTGTATGGCGCAGCTTGGGGAGAAAATCCGCAGTCAGGTGCGGAAAGTGGATGACAATATAGAATACAAAGCAGCTGTCTGTGAACGGCTGGGGACAAGAACTTTAAGTGAACTTGCTTTTAGAACAGCTTTTGTGGAATAAAATGGGATAAGGACTGATGCAGAATGAAAAAAGTGATACAATTTATATTGAATGAGCAGGCAGTGTGTATAGAAACTGATCCTGCAGGAAGACTTCTGGATACCATTCGCCACATTCTTGGATACAAGGGAACCAAAGAAGGCTGTGGGATCGGGGAATGTGGAGCCTGTACAGTGATCATGGATGGCAGGACAGTGAACAGCTGTGTGACTCTGAATGCACAGGCAGAAGGAAGGAAGGTGACTACTATAGAAGGCCTGTCAGGAGACAGGATGGCAGATGTGATCAAGAAGGCCTATGTGGAAGAAGGAGCTGTACAGTGTGGATTCTGTACACCTGGCATGGTTTTAAGTACATATGTTTTGCTAAAAGAAAATCCAAAGCCCACCCAGGATGAAGTGAGGGACGGCCTGTCAGGCAATCTTTGCAGGTGTACCGGATATACGGCTATCATCCGGGCGGTATTACGGGCAGCAAAAGAGCTTTCAGGTAAAGAACCTGAAAAAGAAGGGAGCGATTAAATGATGATAGCAGATGGATGGAAAGAGGAAGTTGTAGAGCTTTGTAAGAAAATTGTTTCCAGGAGGAGCTATTCCGGAGAAGAAAATGGTGTGGCAGAGGAATTAAAAGCTTACATGGAAGCAAATGGATTTGATCAGGTTTATATTGATAAATACGGAAATATCATTGGAAAGATAAAAGGAAAACGTCCTGGAAAGAAGCTGTTATTTGACGGACATATTGATACGGTTCCGGTAGGAAATGAAAGTGAATGGACCCATGCCCCTTTTGCTCCCGAGACATGTGATGGAAAGCTGTACGGACGGGGAACCACAGATATGAAAGGGGCTGTGGCAGCTTATACAGTGGCTGCCTGTCATTTTGCAAAGGATTTTGACAGAGATTTTGCAGGAGAGATTTATGTGGATGGAGTTGTCCACGAGGAATGTTTTGAAGGGGTAGCTGCCAGAAGCATCAGCGAATATGTGAAACCGGATTATGTGGTGATTGGGGAAGCTTCAGACCTGAATCTGAAAATCGGCCAGAGAGGACGTGCAGAGATCGTACTGGAAACCTTTGGAAAACCTGCACACAGTGCAAATCCTGAAAAAGGGATCAATGCAGTATATAAGATGGCAGAACTGATCGGGGAAATCAGAAAGCTTACGCCTACAGAGCATCCGGTACTGGGAAAAGGAATCCTGGAGCTTACAGATGTGAAATCCAGCCCATATCCTGGAGCATCGGTTGTACCTGAATACTGTAGGGCCACCTATGACAGAAGACTTCTGGTAGGAGAAACCAAGGAATCTGTGCTGGAGCCTATTCAGAAGCTGCTGGATGAAAAAATGAAAGAAGATCCGGAACTGAAAGCAAAGGTTTCCTATGCCTACGGTAAGGAAAAATGTTATACAGGCGAGACGATCCAGGGGGAAAGATTTTTCCCGGGATGGCTGTTTGAGGAAGACGCTGATTATGTACAGGCAGTGAAAAAAGAATTGGAATCCATGGGTTTTACCCCCAAGATCACAAAATATAACTTCTGCACAAATGGCAGTCACTACGCAGGGGAAGCCAACATTAAAACAATTGGTATGGGACCATCTGTGGAGAGCCTGGCTCATACAGTGGATGAATACTGTACGTTAGAGGCACTGGAAAAGGTGGCCGGATGTTATTACGGTATTATGAAAGCTTTGCTGAAATAAAGGATCCGGTATTGCCGCTTACCGGATCAAAGGAAATATCCAGGCAACAGGAAGCGAGGGAGAGACATGAAGATATACAAAAATCTTAGAATTTTTACCATGGACAAAGAGGGAAAAGTATATGATAATGGGTACATTAAGGTTTCAAAGGGAAAGATCCTGGCAATCGGGAATTGCGATGATCTGACCTGTCAGGAGCTTGAGGCAGGAGAATGCGTGGACTGCAAAAATAAGATCGCAGTGCCAGGCATGATCACTACCCATGCACATTTTTATGGGACTTTTGCCAGAGGGATGCAGTTATCCCAGTCGATATGCAACTGGCAGCAGATGCTGACCCATATGTGGTGGAAGTTCGATAAGAAGCTTACCTTCGACCAGTGCTATTACAGTGCTATGCTTGGACTGATAGATGGCCTGAAAAGCGGCACTACCACATTTTTTGATCATCAGGCAAGTCCGAATGCCACAGATGGGGTGCTGGATATTCTGGAAAAAGCGGTAAGACAGGCAGGTGCAAGAGCATGCCTTTCCTATGAGGTTTCGGATCGGGACGGAACAGAGCACAGAGACAGTGGGATCCGGGAAAATGAACGATTTATTAAAAAGACCCAAAATGCAGAGGATCCGCAGATTTCAGCATTGTTTGGCATGCATGCAGGATATTCTCTTTCCAGGGAAACTCTGGAGCAGTGTGCACAGACTGGCAAGGAACTGGACTGTGGATTTCATGTACATATTGCAGAGTCTGAAGCAGATGTGGCAGAAAGCTATCGTCTTTATGATATGCATGTAATGGAGCGGATGTATAAGGCTGGGATACTGGGAGAACAGACCATTGCCGCACATTGTGTCCATTTGGGATCGGAACAGTGGGAGCTTCTGCAAAAAACAGGCACAACCGCTGCTTATAATGTACAGTCCAATACCAATAATGCAGTAGGGATCTGCCCGGCAGTATCCATGTTGGATCATGGGGTTAATGTGGCGCTTGGCGGAGATGGTTATACATACGATCTTTATCAGGAACTTGGATTTGGAGTGATCATGCAGCGGATCAGGGAAAAGGATCCTCGTGTTTTTTCAGGGGAACAGATCCGCAGGTTTGCCTTTGAAAACCCTGGAAACCTTGGGAAAAGGCTGTTTGGTGTACAGCTTGGCATGCTGGAGCCTGGTGCGGCAGCAGATATTGTTCTGGTGGATTATCAGGAACCAACACCCATAACAGGCAGTAATTTCCTGTCGCATATGACCTCTGCATTCAGCGGAAAAGTGACAGATGTGATCGTAAATGGAAAAACGGTTGTGAGAGACAGGCACTGTACCCAGATTGATGAAGAAAAGATTTTGGCAGAATGCAAGGTACAGGCAGACCAGCTCTGGAAAAGTCTTGACTGAACATAACAAATGTGTCCCGCGAAAATGAAGGGGCATTCCTGAAAGGTGATCAATGAAAAAAAGTAAATTATATGAGATACAGGATGTGGCGATCCAGATTGCCAATACATTGGCAACCATGCTGCAGGTAGATGTGGAGATCATTGATTCTGCACATATGAGGGTGGCGGCAACCGGGCATTTTGCCTGCCGTGTGAATCAATCCAATGTGGGAGATGGCCATGCTTACCGGGACACACTTGAGACAGGAAAGAAAATGTTTATTGATAATCCGGGACAGAATCCTTACTGCGTGGGCTGTAAGGAAATAGATACTTGTGATGCGCTTCTTGAAGTGTCTGCACCGATTATTGTAGATGACCGGATCGAAGGAGCCATCGGGATGACCTGCTACAAAGAAGACAGGGAACAGTTTATGGCGGAGCATTTGCAGGAATCTATGTTTTTTCTGGAACAAATGTGCATGCTGGTGGCAGGAAAGATCAAGGAACGCACCAATCTGCAGAAGCATCTTTCAGCAAGCAGGATGCTGCATGCCATGATGGGTATGGTAGACAAGGGCGTGCTGATCCTGGATCAGGAGGGCAAGCTGCTGGAATACAACGGGATTGCTGCAAAAGAACTGAAGCTGGATCCTGGAATCGTCGGTCAGCCTGTGAATATCATCCTGACTGGGGATGTGATGATGGAAAAAAGGGAATATAAGGTGGTGATCGGAAGCACTGTTACCACTGTAGTAGGCTGGGAAGAGCATTTTGAGGATTCAGATGATGCATATGGCCTTGTTCTGGTTTTTGACAGTATCCGGTATTACAGGGATCAGGTGTATAACATGGCTTACCATGTAGTGCCTCACGACATCCGTTATATTATCGGCCATTCGGAATATACAGTCCGTATCAAAAAAGAGATCAATCAGGCGGCAGCCCATAATGGACCTGTGCTGATCGAAGGTGAAGAAGGTACAGGGAAAAAGACCATAGGAACGGCTATCTGGAAGGCCAGCCAAAGAGCGGAAAAGCCTTTTGTATATTTTAACTGTGCAAGCGTAGAGGAAGGTCTTTTGGAAGAACGGTTATTTGGTGCCACCGGGCAGGATAAGGCCGGTATGGGATCCGATTATCAGGGAACCATGGGTGTGATGGAGATGGCAAATGACGGGATCCTGTATCTGGACGAGATCGATGAAATGTCTATGTTTTATCAGGCGAAACTGGAGCAGTTCCTTGATGAAAAATACATCCAAAGAAAAGGCTCCTTTCAGAAGATCCCTGTAAATGTGCGGCTGATCTGTGCAACCAAAAAGAACCTTCTTCGGCTGACAGAAAAGAATAAGTTCCGTAAACCATTGTATTACAGTATCTGCATCAACCGGATCACTGCATATCCTCTTCGGAAAAGAAAGGAGGACATTCCGGAACTGGTGAATTTTTATATTGATCAGTTTACTCAGAGATATAGGATCTATTATCGGCAGATAGATGAAGAAACACTGCAGTTTCTCTGCGGCTGCAACTGGAAGGGGAACATTACGGAACTGGAGAAAACTATTGAATATATGGTAAATGCCCTTCCGGAAGATGGGGTGATGGATATGAAAACCGTACCCCAGGAGTTGTTTGGAATGACAGATGATGAAAGTCAGATCATGACACTGGAACAGCTTGAGCAGCGAGAGATTCGCAGAGCTATCCGAAAGTTCGGAGACAGCAAAAAAGGTAAGGAGCAAGCTGCTGAAGCATTGGGTATCGGTATTGCTACTTTGTATCGAAAACTGGATAAAATGACATAATATCATTTTGAGAATCCTTTATCTTTATGATAATTCCTCTTGCAAGATCCTGCCCAAATGGATAAAATGTGAAACATCTTAGATATAAGCAAACAGCAAAGAAGTAAATAAACAGTAGATAATAAGTGAACATTAAAGAACATGATGAAGCAAAGGTGCTTTTCCTGAAAAGGAGAAGCACTTTTTTTGTGTCTGCGGGGTATAAAATATGAGTGAAACAAAACCATTACTTGAATTAAGAGGAATCACAAAAACATTTGGCCAGTTTGTGGCAAATGATCATATTGATCTTACCATTCGTCCTGGTGAGGTACATGCACTGCTGGGAGAAAACGGAGCAGGAAAAAGTACATTAATGAATATTATTTACGGACTTTATCACCCAGATGAAGGACAGATCCTTTTGAAAGGGAAAGAAGTACATATTAAATCACCAAAGGATGCCCTTAGGCTGGGAATCGGTATGGTACATCAGCATTACATGCTGGTAGATGTTTTTTCCTCATCTGAAAATGCTTACCTGGTTGGAAATGATTCTCTTTTTTCAAGAGTAAAAGAAAAGGATATTGAGAAAAGGCTGGAGGATATTGGAAAACAGTTTGGCCTTCAGGTAGACACTCATGCAACCGTAGCTAAACTGACTATAGGAATGCAGCAGAGACTTGAGATCCTGAAGCTTCTTTATACAGGAGCAGAGCTTCTGATCCTTGATGAGCCGACTGCAGTGCTTGCACCTCAGGAATGTGACATGCTCTTTGAAACCATACATGCACTGGTAAAAAACGGAAAAAGCGTGGTGTTTATCAGTCATAAGCTGGACGAGGTGCTGAAAATCAGCGATCGGATCACCGTGCTCAGTCATGGAACAGTTGCAGGCCATATGATGACCAGGGATGCAGATAAGCAGAAAATCATCAATATGATGGTAGGAGAAGAAGTAAAAGCACCTACAGCAGTAGCAAGAGCTACCATAGAACCGGAGGAAGGGGAAAAACCTTTGCTGGAACTGAAGGGTGTGGAAGCACTGGACGACAGAGGTGTGAAAACTGTTTCCGGTGTGGATCTGACCATCCACAGAGGAGAGATCGTAGGGATCGCCGGTGTGGAAGGCAACGGCCAGGCTGAGATCGCAGAGGTGGCAGCAGGGCTTCGGGAAATTTGCGGAGGCTCCCTTTTCCTGGACGGCGAAGAGATACGGAAATCAAAGGCACAGACTTTTATCGACCATGATGTGGCTTATGTGCCTGCAGACAGAAATACAGTGGCCACTGTTAAAAGCTTCCGGCTTTTTGATAACTGGCTATTAAGAAGAAAGAAAATACAGAAAAAGGCAGGACTGCTGAATTATCGGGCGATCAAGCAGGATACAAAGGATTATATGGAAATGTTCGATGTAAGAGCCCGAGGCATTGGGGATATTTCAGGAAACCTGTCTGGAGGAAACCTGCAGAAGTTTATTCTTGCAAGAGAGCTTAGTAAAAAACCAAGAACAATGATCTGTTCTTATCCTACCAGAGGAGTGGATGTAATGGCATCCTGGTTTATCCGGGATAATATACTGAAAGCCAGAGATGAAGGAATGGGAGTTATGCTATTATCCGGTGACCTGGAAGAACTGTTTTACCTGGCAGACCGGCTGGTGGTTATGTTTAAAGGAAAGGTCATTGGTGAAGTAGATCCAAGACATACAACTGTACAGGAGGTTGGAAGTCTGATGATGGGGGTGAAAGCACATGAATGAAGTGACAAAACAGAAAATATCAGATTTGCTGAAAACACTGGCGATCATATTGATAAGCTTTGTGGCAGCCATGCTGATCGGTGCAATTTTCGTAGTAATTCTTGGCAAAAGCCCATTGGAAACCTATAAGCAGCTGATCCTTTCACCGTTTACAAATATGGGAAACTTCGGAACCATTATCCGTAATATGATCCCATTAAGTCTTGTGGCTATCGGTGTTGCATTTGCAGGAAAATGTGGATTAAGCAACCTGGGCGGTGACGGACAGTTCCTGATGGGAGCGCTGGCAATGATTCTGGTAAGTACCACTATAGGTAAGCATCTGGGATGGATGTCCATTATCGTAGGGATGCTTCTTGGAACTGTTTTTGGAGCTGTGTGTGGCGGCTTTGCAGGATGGCTGAAAGCAAAATTTAAGGTAAGTGAGATCATTACCGTATTAAT
This sequence comes from Blautia ammoniilytica, assembly GCF_025566965.1. NCBI lineage: Bacteria > Bacillati > Bacillota > Clostridia > Lachnospirales > Lachnospiraceae > Blautia > Blautia ammoniilytica. The sequence continues at coordinate 39,962 of NZ_JAOQJL010000017.1, forward strand.
GCTGAATTACATTGTAGAATATTTTATCGCATATCTGGATCATGGTCCGATGCTGAAGGCAGGAAGCTCTACTCCCCAGACAGAATCTATTGCAGAGTACGAGCGGATCCCAAGGATTTTTGAAGGCACCATGTTCAGTTACTCCATTCTTATTGTATTGGTTTGCATCCTGCTCTATTGGATCGTAATGCAGAAAACAACTTTCGGATATAAGATCCGTGTATTGGGAGGCAGCGTAAAAGCAGCGCAGTATGGTGGCGTAGATCCTGAAAAGTATTACACAAAGGTAATGGCCATCAGCGGTGCATTTGCAGGGTTTGCAGGTGTTGTGGAGGTGTGCAGCTTTGCATACTGTGTACAGGATGGTATCTGCAACAGCTACGGCTTTAACGGTGTGCTGATAGCGCTTCTTGGATTCTATCATCCGGTGGGAATCCTGCTGGCAGCGTTTTTCTTCTCTGTATTGAATGTTGGGGGAAATGTAATGCAGATTACCTGTGCAGTGCCTACTACCTTTGTATCGATGTTGAAAGGCCTGATGGTTTTGTTCATTCTTCTGGGACTGAGCGCAAAGCTGAAAAAAAAGTTCAGACCATCAAAGAAACAGGCTTGCGAAGATCTGAAAGAAAGTGTGAAAAGTACCGTAGAAACTACTGTGAAGATGAAAGAAAGAGAGGCGGTATAAATGGATGTGATGGCATTTATCAGTTCCATGCTTGCAGCCGGTATCCGAATGGGAATTCCCATTGCTTTTGCCGGAATTGGTGTGGTGATCGCTGAAAAAAGCGGTGTTCTGAATATCGGATGTGAAGGGGAGATGCTGACAGGAAGCTTTGTCACCTTTGTAGTTGTTTACTTTACCCACAGTTATTTTCTTGGGATACTTGCAGGCGGCGCAGGTGGTCTTCTTACAGCAATGATCATTTCTTTTCTTTCAATCACAAGGAAACAGGATCAATCTGTTGTAGGAATTGTTGTAAACATATTTGCTGCCGGATTTACCAGCTTTATTTACCGGGTTATTTTCGGAACAAGTGGTTCAGGACTTAGCATTGATGTTATGAGCACCATAAAAATACCGGTGCTTGGAGATATTCCTTTTATTGGAAATATTTTCTTTAATCAGACGATTTTGTATTACGCGCTGATCGTTGTAGCAGTTGTCTGCTGGTTCGTGCTGATGAAGCTGAAAGCAGGACTTCAGCTCAGAGCTATTGGAGAGAATCCAAGAGCTGCACAGGCCTGTGGAATCAATGTTATTTTATACAGGCATATCGCAGTGATGCTGGCAGGATTCCTTTCCGGGATCGGCGGTGCATACCTGGTAGTGGCTACTATGGGAAGTTTTGTGGAAGAAATGAGTGCAGGCCGTGGCTTTATTGCAATGGCTGTGTCCACGTTATGTCACTGGAATCCTATCCTTGCTTTGATCGCATCTTTTGTGTTTGGTATTGCCCAGGGTTTGCAGATGAGAATGCAGGCTTATGGTATTAATATTCCGTATCAGTTTTTACTGATGCTTCCCTATGTACTGACCATTGTCAGTATGGTTCTGTTTGGCAGAGGTGTAAGAGCACCGAAAGCACTTGGGACTGTGTACGAAAAAGAGGGAAGATAAAAGGTAGTTATAAAATTTATTATATAACCAGAGGAGGAATCTATTATGAGAAAACATTTCATTACAAGAATGGCAGGAATGGTTATGGCAGGATTGATGGCATTTAGCATGTCAGCACCGGTCATGGCAGAGGAAGCAGCTGCAGAGGAGACAACAGATGATGCAGCAGAGGAAACAACAGAGGCAGCCGCTTCAGTTGAGACGATTGCACTGATCCTTCCAGGGGTTATTACAGACCAGTCCTGGAGTCAGCTGGCTTATGAAGCACTGGAAGACCTGAAGGAGGAAGGTTACGACACTGCATATACAGAAAGCGTTACTGCTGCTGATGCAGAAACAGTATTCAGAACATATGCAGACGAGGGATATGACCTGATCATCGGACATGGAAGTGAGTTTACAGAAGCAGCTGTAACGGTAGCAGGTGATTATCCAGATACCTATTTCTTCTGTACCAATAAATGTCCGGATGGTGTAGAACCGCCGGCAAACCTGGGATTCTGCTATACAAAAGAGTATGAAGCTGCTTATGCATGCGGAGTTGCTGCTGCAATGTCCACAGAGTCAAAAGTTGTAGGTTATCTGGGAGGCATGGAGCAGTCTAGCCAGATTGCTGATAAAAATGCATTTATTGATGGTGTTGCTTCTGTAGATCCGGATATCAAGGTGATCACAGTTATGTCCGGTACCTTTACAGACTCTGCACTTGGTAAAGAGGCTGCTCTTTCCATGATCGAGCAGAAGGCAGATGTACTGATGCATTCCTGTGATACAACTGGTCTTGGACTGATTGAGGCTTGTACAGAAAATAATGTAAAATGGATTGGCTATGGTGCGGATCAGGTAGATCTTGGTTCTGATCTTTGCATTACATCCTGCATCGCTGATACAGGAAAAGCAATCGAAGAAGTAATCACCAAAGTAGGTACTGATGAGTTTGGAACCTCCTGGATGCCTGGCATGGCTGATGATGTAGTTTTCGTAGGTACTTTTGGTGACAACGTACCTGATGAAGTAAAGAGTGCTGTAGAGGATACCTGCGAAAAGATCAAAAGCGGCGAGATCGTTGTAGAGAACAAAGAAACAGACAACTAAGAAACGGATAACTAAGAAACAAATAACGGATAACTAAGAAACAAATAACTAAGAACAAAGAAAAAGATCGTTAAGAAACAAACTCAGGAGATGACAGGATTGAAAAGCTATAAAAATGCAAATGTTTTCTATGGAAAAAATCTGGAACTGGTGAAAGGGAAAACCATCCTGGTGGATCAGGGAAGGATTCAGGGAATTACAGATGAGCAGTTTGAAAACAGCATAGACCTTCATGGAGATTATGTAATACCTGCATTTGTAAATGCACACTGTCATCTGGGAGACACTGGTGCTAAAGAACTGGGAGTAGGACTTACATTGGAAGAGGCAGTTGTTTATCCTAATGGTCTGAAGCACAAATATCTGGCAAAAATTACCAGTGAAGAATTGACAGAAGCTGTCCGGGATGGTCTGAAAGAAATGTTGAAAAACGGCATCATCCTGGCAGCGGATTACAGGGAAGGGGGTCTGGCCGGGATCCAGGCAGTGCGGCAGGCGCAAAAAGGCTTGCCGATCCATGTGATGGAACTGGGCAGACCAGCCCTTACAAATGCAGATTCCACAGAGGAAGAATTTGAAAAAGAGATCCGTTCGATTCTGGAAGTTTCAGACGGTTTTGGGATGGGACAGATTTATGCGGTAAGCAAAGAAAGAATGAAGAAGATCCGCAGCCTTTGTGGTGATAAGATTTTTTCTATTCATATTGCAGAAGGCAGAAGCGACTGCGAAAAATCAAAGAGAGAATATAATCAGTCGGAAGTGGAGCGAGCAGCTGAACTGGAAACAGATTTCATGGTGCATTTAACCCATACCGATGATCATGATAAAGAACTTCTTGTAAAGAAAAAGATTCCTATTGTCTGCTGTCCAAGGACAAACCTGATCCTGGGAGACGGTTTCCCGGAACTGGATATATTTACAAGGTTTGGGATTACATGGGGACTTGGAAGCGATAATATGATGTTTACATCTCCGGATCTGTTCCGGGAGATGGATACAGCCAGCCGGGTAATCCGGGGGCTAGGTGAAAAACCTGATTGTATGGATTTCAGGGAATGCTTAAAGGCTGCAACCTGGTCAGGAGCAAAGTCCCTTAAACAGGATAGCGAACTGGGAAGTATAGAGGAAGGAAAGTTGGCCAGCTTTTTGGCTATCCGTTCCGGATCCTGGAATTTAAAACACAGCCATAATGTGATTTCTTCCATTGTCCACAGGGTTGGACCTGAAGATATAGATTATTTCCTGGCGGATGGTACAGAGGTGATCCGCAAGGGAGAGTTTTTGTTTGAGTGAACAGATATGCAAAAGATTCAGAACAGATGAATTTGCCTGGCGCTCAGAAAGGAGAGGCTTATGTTTTATAAATATTATGATGAACTTACATGGGAAGAAGTGGAAAAACTGGATAAGGAGAAGTGCTGTGTACTTCTTCCTCTTTCATCTATTGAACAGCATGGAAAGCACCTTCCGGTAGGAACAGATGATTATATCCTGAGAATGTGTATGGAGCAGCTGGAAGAAAAAGAAAATCCATCAGATATTACTTTTCTTTGCCTTCCCATCCTTGGGATAGGAACCAGTGATGAGCATATGACATTTCCGGGAACTATTTCCTTTTCAGCTACTACGTATTTTGCCATTATCAATGATATTGTAACAGCATTGGCAAAGCATGGTTTTAAAAAGCTGGTAACAGTAAACGGACACGGAGGAAATACATCTTTGCTTGCAGGCTTTTCCCAGGAAATGAATCTGAAGCACCATGTGGTTGTTTATAATCTGGAAATACCAGCTATTTATAACAACTGTAACTGTGTGGAATCCCTGAAGGATATTTATGTGCCAGTGGATATTCACGCAGGAGATATGGAAACTTCCATGATGCTGTATAAAGAAAAAGAACTTGTGCATATGGAGAAAGCAGTGAACGTGGATGTAGAGTTTGAACCTTACTTCAGTGGATGGCTGACCAGAGACTTTAGCGAAACAGGCACTTTAGGCAGACCACTGCTGGCAACAGAGGAAAAGGGAAAACTGCTCCTGGATTATATTACAGATACAATGGCTAAGATCCTGGTGAAGATCGGAAAAAAATAGGAGGTCTATATGGCAGATATCAGTACCACCTTTTGCGGAATTAAATTTGTAAATCCTTTTGTGATCGCTGCATCACCTTCCTCAGATAGTCTGGAAAAGGTGGAGCGTGCTTTTTTAGAAGGATGGGGCGGAGCAGTGCTGAAAACCATTGAGGCCAGAGGATGCCAAAGAGAATTGGCTGAGCCAAATATGGGAGCATTGGATTTTGCCGGGAAAAAGCAGATGGCTTTTTTCAATTATGATCTGTGCACTCAGCAGACACTGGAAGAGCTTTGCAGTGAGATCCGTTATCTGAAGAAAAAGTTTCCGGATCGGGTTGTGATCGCCAGTATTATGGCTAGTAACAGACCGCAGTGGAAGGAACTGGTGGAAGCTGTGGAAGATGCAGGCTGCGACATGATCGAGTGCAGCATTTCCTGCCCACAGGGTGATGGATCCGGGAAGATCCCGGCCTCAGATCCGCAGCTTCTGGAAGGCTGTGTCCAGGATATTAAGCAGTATGTAAGAAAGGGAACACCCCTGATCGTGAAAATGACACCTAACGTAACAGATATTGTGGCAGTGGCAAAGGCTGCTGAAAAAGGCGGGGCTGATTCTCTCTGCGGTATTGATACTGTGAAAAGCTTTATTGGCATTGACATTGAGACAGGGCTTCCCAAGCTGCATGTAAATGGAAAATCCACTTATGGTGGTCTTTCCGGACCGGCTATAAAGCCGATTGCGCTAGGTTGTATGGCGCAGATCGCACAGTATACCGGACTGCCACTTGGAGGAGTAGGGGGGATCAGTAATTATGAAGATGCCCTGGAGTTCATGATGCTGGGGTGTGGTATGGTGGAAATCTGTTCTGCTATCAGCAAATATGGATACAGGATGATCAAAAATCTTTGTAATGGATTGTCCGATTTTATGGACAGACACGGAATTGAATCATTATCAGAAATTGTAGGAAGCAGTCTTAAATACATTGTTTCCCAGCAAGAGCTTTCAAGGGACTGGCACGGGATCAGTACCATTGACAAAGAGAAATGCATTGGCTGTAAAAGCTGTATCACAGCCTGTCAGGACTGTGGTTTCGGAGCCATGACACTGGAAGAGGGAAGACCAGTGGTGGATCCTGATAAATGCCCTGGCTGCGGTGTATGTAAAACAGTATGTCCAAAGAGCTGCATTCAGATTCTGGAGCAGCAGTAAGGAGGTTTTAGCATGGGAATATTGTTTAAAAATGGTACAGTTGTTACTTCAACCACCATGTATCAGGCAGATGTAAGAATTCAGGGGGAAAAGATCACAGAAGTGGGACAGGATCTTTGCATAAAGGATGATCAGGCAGTGGATGTGTCCGGAAAGTATATTCTTCCAGGAGCAATCGATCTGCATACTCATATGTCGGATCCTTTTGGAGGAACAGTTTCCAGTGACAGCGAATTTACTGGTACAAGAGCAGCAGCCTGTGGCGGTGTGACTACAGTGTTTGATTTTGCAAAGCAGAAAAAAGGAATGCATCTGCCAGAGGCGGTAGACATTAAGAAAAAGGCATATGAAAACCGAGCCTGTGTGGATTATGCACTCCACTGCATTGTTACAGATCTGATGGAAGATGACCAGGTGCTGGAAGAATTCGCAGACCTTGTAAAAGATGGAGTTAATACCTTTAAGTGTTACAGCGTCTATAAAAAAGAAGGCATTATGGTAGATAATCAACAGTTTGCCGCTATTCTGGAACAGGCGGGAAAGGTGGGCGGTATGGCTACCCTGCATGCAGAGGATGCAGGCGTGGTGGATTATCTTACAGAAAAATATGTAAAAGAAGGAAAGCTTTCTCCCTGGTATCATTATATGAGCCGGCCGGAGTGGGCTGCAGCACAGGCAGATATCAGCGCGATCCACATGGCAATGCATCTTCATGCTCCTCTTTATATTGTACATATGGATAACAAAGAAGGTGTGGAAGCAGCAGCAAAGGCTAAGATGGAAGGATATCCTGTCTTTGTGGAAACCTGCCCACAGTATCTGGAATTTACAAGTGAAGTTTATAAGAGAGCGGATGCTGTAAAATTTGTAATCTCTCCTGCAATCAAAAATGAGGAAAGCCGGGAAGCCTTGTGGAAAGCCTTGCAAACAGGTGTGATCGATACAGTGGCTACAGATCATTGTCCGTTTACCACAGAGGAGAAAAACTGGGGAAAGGATGACTTTACAAAGATCCCTAATGGTTGTGGAGGTATTGAAAACCGCTATCCCTATCTTTTGTCCGCTGCCCATGACGGACGGCTTACTTATGAAAGGGTGGTGCAGGTATGTGCGGAAAATCCGGCAAAGATCTTTGGGTGTAGTGAGAAGGGCAGTATACAGGTGGGAAAAGATGCAGATCTGGTAATCTATGATCCCCAGATGACTGTGACAGGAGGTCCGGATATTATGCATACGGCCTGTGATCATTCCATATGGGATGGGTATGAATACCATGGCTATCCGGTACAGACCTATTTAAGAGGAAAACTGATAGCAGATCATGGGATATATATAGGACAGGCAGGGGACGGCAGATTTGTGAAAAGAAGTCCTCTTCATGTATGATGATGTGAATGGCGGGACATGTTTATTACAAATGAAAGAAAGGTTAGATGAAGGATATGAAAAAATTGGAAATCATTATAAAAGCAGAAAAACTGGAACAGCTGAAAGAAATTCTGAATCAACGAGGGGTTCATGGTATGAATCTGTCTAACATTATGGGGTGTGGAAATCAGAAAGGAAATATAAGATCTACCAGAAAGTATGACAACTCTTCCATTAACCTGATCCCTAAGATCAAGGTGGAAACGGTTATTCCAGATGAGCTTTCAGAAGATGTGATCAATGCAGTAGTGGATCAGATCCAGACCGGAAATTTTGGTGATGGAAAGATTTTTGTCTATGATGTGGAAGATGCTATCCGCATCCGTACAGGAGAGCACGGAAGTGATGCTTTGTAAATCAGTTGCGGAACAATAGATAGTAATTACAAATTCTTTAAATTTGGTCTGGCGTACAGGCTGATGAATTGATACAATAGAAGGGTCAGTGTGCAAAAAAGGGAAGATTTTCCCGGCACTGGCGCTTCTATTTTTATGAAAAGAGGTTCAGAAGATGAATTGTATTGGAATTATCGGAGCTATGGAAACTGAGGTAGCCAGACTTAAAGAGATGATGGAAGATGTGACAGTGGTCACAAAAGCTTCCATGGAATTTTATCAGGGAATTTTAAAAGGAAAAAAGGCAGTGGTAGTCCGTTCCGGGATTGGCAAGGTGAATGCAGGAATCTGTGCGCAGATCCTGGCAGATGTTTTTCAGGTAGATGCCCTGATCAATACCGGTATTGCAGGAAGCTTGAATAATGATATCAATATTGGCGATATTGTACTTTCTACAGATGTGGTGCAGCATGATGTGGATGCAGGAGCGTTCGGATATAAGAAAGGAGAGATTCCCCAGATGGGACAGCTTTCTTTCCCGGCAGACGCAAAGCTCCGTCAGCTGGCAGCAGATGCCTGCAGGGATGTGAATCCGGAGATCCAGGTTTTCCAGGGCAGGATTGCTTCCGGAGATCAGTTTATCTGTGATCGGGCAGTAAAAAATGATATCCGTGATACTTTTGGCGCTTATGCAGTGGAGATGGAAGGTGCAGCGATCGGACAGGCGGCATGGCTGAATCAGGTACCTTTTCTGATCATTCGTGCCATTTCAGATAATGCAGATGACAGCACTGGTATGGAGTATAATACCTTTGAAAGGCTGGCAGCTGAGCACAGTGTGCGTCTTACTGAGAAGATCATGGAAACTCTGTAAGAACAAAAAGGGCAAAACAGGTGTGCAGTCCTTTAGGAGGCTATAACCTATTTTGCCCTGTCTGCATATACTGGAACAGACAGGAAAATAAGGGGAAAACCATATGTATCATAAAGAGTTTTATCCTTTTTATACAGCATATGCAGAAGCTGGGCTTTTCGATGGACAAAAGGTACAGGATCAGGAGTTTGAACTGATGAAATCCTATTACCCTTCTGCTGCCAGAAGGGTGCAGGCTCAGGTGGAACAGGAATGTGATCTGATGGATTACGAAGGCAGCAGGATTTATGATCAGTACCCGGATAAACTGATGCTTTACCATATGTGCCGGAAGATCCGTGAAAAGGTATCTGGGATGAGGGAAATGGAGCCATTGTCCGGAGATTTTCTGGATGATCTGATCCAGGTTTTGCTTTTTCAGGAGATTTCCAGGAGGCGTTGCAGGCGTAACCGGTGCCGGGGAAGAAACACAGCAGTTAATTTTTTTGTAGATGAATCCAAAAAACACAATATATACAATATCAGGGAAAAAAGATATAATAAAAATGATGACATTAGAAGAATATTTAGAGAAACAGATCAATGAATATTTGAAACAGGCGGTGCTCAGTGGAAATCGTAAAGAAGGTGTGGGCACAGTAAAGATCCGTCCGGTAAAGATACGGGAGCAGATCTTTTATCAGGCTTCTGCCATGGAGGGTACAAAGGTGCTCCATAAAAACTATGACAGGGAGCAGGTGATCGCCTATATTAAAGAGGCTCTTGGCAACGGCTTCGGACAGCTGCAGGCGCAGGGACAGGAATTGGATGGTACAGTTCTTGTAAGTAAAAAAGGAAAGATCACGGTAAAGGTAAAAAGGCATTCTGGTGCAGAAAAGATCCAGATCCAGGCACATAACCGTGTTAAGAAATATATACTTGAGGAAGGAACGCCAGTTCCGTTTTTGGTGGATTTGGGAGTGATGCATCCGTCAGGCAGCATTGTTTCCTCCAGATATGACAAATTCCGTCAGATCAACCGTTTCCTGGAATTTATTGAAGACATTCTGCCTAGGCTTCCAAAGGACAGAGAAATCACGATTCTGGATTTTGGATGTGGGAAATCTTACCTTACTTTTGCTATGTATTATTATCTTCGGGAATTAAAAGGCTATGATGTTCAGATCATTGGCCTTGATCTGAAGGAAGATGTGATCCGGCATTGCAGCCGGCTGGCAGAAGAGTATGGATATGAGAAGCTGCATTTTTATAAAGGGAATATCGCAGATTATGAAGGAGTAACATCTGTAGATATGGTAGTGACCCTCCATGCTTGTGATACAGCCACGGATTATGCACTGGCAAAAGCCGTTGAGTGGGGGGCGCAGGTGATCCTGTCTGTGCCCTGTTGCCAGCATGAGCTGAACCGGCAGATAGAAAATCAGCTGCTGCAGCCTGTACTGAAGTACGGGATCTTAAGAGAGCGGATAAGTGCCCTTCTTACAGATGGGATTAGAGCAAATCTGCTGGAAGAGGCTGGCTATGATACACAGATCCTGGAATTTATTGATATGGAGCATACCCCCAAGAATTTGCTGATCCGTGCAGTGCACACGGGGAAAAAGCGTGACGGGGAAGCGTTAAAACATATGATGAAGGCTTTGCATGTGCAGCCTTCACTGGAAAAACTGCTTTAATCGGTTTGGTAGGAGAAAAACATGAAGAAATTTTTATGCAGGCTATTGCTTTTACTGCTGGTGTTTGCAGCGGGAGTGGCAGGAACCGCCTTTCTTCTGAATAGTGAGACAACTGATGACCGGTCGGATATGAATAATCCGGTGCTGCCTGAGGTGATGATCGATGTAGGCGGCATATATGCTAACCGGATGTACGGATATGCACAGGAAATGCAGGCCGATTTTACGCGTGATAGCGTGACGCCTTTAGACACATCCAAGGAATTAAAATTTGTGATCAACGGATATGATACAAAGGTATCCAGCCTGGCTTATGAGATCCGTACTTCAGATGGTATGAAGGTGTTGGAGAACCGGAAGATCAAGAATCTGGGAGAAGAGGACGGGTATCTTACTGCGTCTGTGACGGTGAACAGCAGTCTTAGGGTGAATCAGGAATATTCTATGCAGATCACATTGGAAACATCCAAAGGGGCTGCCTATTATTATACACGTGTAGTATCCAGGTCAGGACTGAATGTGGATCAGTATGTGAAATTTGTTAAAAGCTTTTATGAAAAGTCCATGGACAAGGCTTCTGCCGAGGATTTGACCAGTTACCTGGAGCCTGTGGATACTGGCGCTTCTGCTAATTATAATGATGTGAATATTAATTCCACCTTCAATCAGATCAGCTGGGGGTCTTTAAGTCCGCAGATCTACAAAAAAGGAATTCCAGTGATCAAGGATATTAATGAGACAACAGCAAGTATTTCCCTGGAATATCAGATCATGGCAAGGGATGGGGACAGCGCTCCGGAGATTTATGATGTAACAGAGTTTTACAGGATGAGGTACACTTCTTCCAGGATCATGCTTCTGGATTTTGAACGTTCTGCCAGCCAGGTGTTTGATGAAAACAATATAAAGATTTCCCAGGATGGACTTCTTCTTGGTGTACGCAGCAGGGACGTGGAATACATGACTAATGAAACAGCAGGTGTGGCTGCTTTTGTACAAGAGGGAGACCTGTGGTCTTTTGACCCTGAAGATGGGAAGACTATCCGTATTTTCAGCTTCCGCAGAGATGAAGGCGATTTCCGTGATGCAAGGAATCAGCACAACATTAAGATCATTCGTGTGGAAGATAACGGTGATGTGGATTTTGTATTGTATGGATATATGAATCGGGGATTGAGAGAAGGCTATAGCGGTCTTTGTGTATATCACTATAGCAGTGATCAGAATGTGGTAGAGGAAAAAGTATTTATCCCCACTACAGAGTCTTATGAGTTTTTAAAGGAAGACCTTGGTACACTGTCTTATGTAAGTAAGAATAATCAACTCTTTTTGCTGTTTTCCGGAAAGCTGTATCGTGTAGATATCGATAAAGGCGACTTTCAGGTTATGGAAGAGCAGATCAATCCTTCACAGTTTGTTGTTTCAGACACAAATGCACATGCTGCCTGGACTATACAGGAAGGGGAAAATGCAGGATGTATCAAAGAAATACAGTTTGACACTCTGGATACCAGGATCCTTACAGGAGCAGCTGGACAGAGCGTAAAGCCGGTAGGCTTTATGAATGAAGATCTGGTATATGGTGTGGTTATGGACGGGGATGCTCTGACGGATGATGACGGCCATGTGACAGAAGGGATCCATACCCTTCGGATTGAAGGCTTTGATGGTGAGATCAAAAAGGAATATCACCAGGAAGGCCTGTACATAACCAATGTGACGATCGGAAGTACACTGATGGAGTTTGAACTTTCTGCCAAACAGGGGAATACCTATGTTGTTCAGAAGAATGATAATATTATGAACAATAAAAAGGCGGGGGAAACTCAGGCTGAGGTTGAACTGGTATCCAATTCCAGAACAGGCACCCAGGTCAGATTGTCCTTTAGCAGTGCACCTGAGGTTGAGGAGGCACTGGTGGTCTATGCCAAAATGAAGAGCGGGGATGAAAATAAGATCGTTCTGGATACTCAGGTGCCGCAGGATGAGATTTACTATGTTTATGCAAAAGGCGGTCTGGACAGTACATTTACAGATCCGGGTCAAGCCGTGAAGCATGCAGATGACCTGGCAGGCGTGGTATTGAACCGTGCACAGCAGTATGTCTGGGAACGAGGCAATAAAAAGACAAAGATCACGTTGAATATTGAAGATGTGCCGGAAGTGATGCGTACTGGATCCATGGATCTGGCGGCACTGCAGCAAGGCATGGGAGATCAGGGCACAGTGATCGATCTGTCCGGATGTACTTTGGACAGTGTACTGTATGAGGTAAGTGCTCAGAGGCCTGTGATCGCCAAGACGGGAAATAATACCAGCGTGGTGATCATTGGATATGATGAGTATAATACCTGGCTATATGATCCGGCGACCGGTGAGACACAACCTTATGGTATGAATGACAGTACAGCACTGTTTGAAAAGGCTGGTAATATTTTTGTCAGCTATATTGAAAACATAAAAGATCCAACATAATAACATAAAGTTGTTGGAATAAAAAGTAAGCAAAAATAGCAGGAGGGATTTTATTATGCAGAAACAATTAATGGAACTGTTTACACAGATGTATGGAGAAGGTGGAGACATTCGTGGATATTTTGCACCTGGCCGTGTAAATCTGATCGGAGAACATACAGACTATAATGGCGGTCATGTTTTTCCGTGTGCTCTTACGCTTGGTACCTATGGTCTTGCAAGAAAACGTGAGGATAATATACTTCGTTTTTATTCTGCTAATTTTCCAAAGGCCGGCATGATCCAGTCTTCTCTGGAGGAGCTTGTTCCATCTGAAGAGGCTGGCTGGACCAATTATCCAAAGGGAGTTATGTGGACCTTTGAAAAGAGAGGCTATAAGCTGACTTGTGGACTGGATTTTATGATCTTTGGTAATATTCCTAACGGTTCCGGACTTTCATCCTCCGCTTCCCTGGAAGTGCTTACAGGAACTATGTTAAAAGATCTGTTTGGATTTGATGAGATATCCATGCAGGATATTGCTATTATGGGACAGTATTCTGAGAATAATTTCAATGGGATGAATTGTGGGATCATGGATCAGTTTGCAAGTGCAATGGGTAAAAAAGGCTGTGCTATTTTCCTGGATACGAATACCCTGCAGTATGAGTATGCACCGGTAAAACTTCCAGATGCAAAGATCGTGATCACAAACAGCAAAGTGAAACACAGCCTTGTAAGTTCCGCCTATAATGACAGGAGAAATGAATGTGAGACAGCATTAGAAGATCTGCAGAAGGTGATGGATATTAAGACACTGGGAGATTTAACAGAGGCTGAGTTTGAAGCACATAAGGATGCAATCCAGGATCCGGTATGCGTAAAGAGGGCAAAGCATGCAGTTTATGAGAACCAGCGTACCATCAAGGCTGTACAGGCACTGAAGGAAAATAACATCAAAGAATTCGGAAAGCTGATGAACGCATCTCATGTATCCTTAAGAGATGATTTTGAAGTGTCCTGTGAAGAGATCGATATTCTGGTAGATCTTGCGTGGAAAACACCGGGAGTGATCGGATCACGTATCACAGGAGGCGGATTTGGCGGTTGTACTGTAAGCATTGTGGAAAATGACCAGGTACAGGCTTTTACAGAGAACATCGGAAAGGCATACGCAGAAAAGGTAGGCCATGAGGCAGAATTTTATGTAGTGGACATGGGCGATGGTGCCGGAAAGATGGATATAAAAGATATGAATGTACAGGTTGAATGCTAAGGGGTGACGGGAAATGTTAAGTGAGAATATTAAGAAACTGGTACAGTATGGGATTGAAACAGGTTTGACACCGGAATGTGAGCGGATCTATACTACCAATCTTCTGCTGGATGTATTTAAGGAAGACGAGTATACAGAGCCGGAAGAAGAATATAGTAATATTGATCTTGAGCAGGTTTTAAAAGAGTTACTGGATGAGGCAGTTGCACGAGGACTGATCCAGGACAGTGTGGTATACAGGGATTTGTTTGATACCAGGCTTATGAATTGTCTGATGCCCAGACCGGCCCAGGTAAGAAATACTTTCTGGGAAAAATATAAAGAGGATCCGGAGAAAGCGACCGATTACTTTTATAAGCTGAGCCAGGACAGCGATTATATCCGCCGCTACCGTGTAAAGAAGGATCAGAAATGGACAGTGGACAGCCCATATGGACAGATTGATATTACCATTAACCTGTCAAAGCCGGAGAAGGATCCAAAGGCTATTGCAGCGGCCAAGCTGATCAAGTCCAGCAGTTATCCAAAGTGTCTGCTTTGCCCGGAAAATGAAGGATATGCAGGCAGAGCCAACCATCCGGCAAGGGAGAACCACAGGATCATTCCTGTTACCATTAATGATACTCCCTGGGGCTTTCAGTATTCTCCTTATGTATATTACAATGAGCATTGTATTGTATTCAATTTCAGCCATACACCTATGAAGATCGAGAGGAATACCTTTATTAAGCTGTTTGACTTTGTTAAGCTGTTCCCTCATTATTTCCTTGGCTCCAATGCAGATCTGCCTATCGTAGGCGGTTCTATTTTAAGCCATGATCATTTCCAGGGCGGACATTATACCTTTGCAATGGCGAAGGCAGAGATTGAGAAGACAGTGACGATCCCAGGTTATGAGGATGTGGAAGCCGGGATTCTGAAGTGGCCGCTTTCTGTACTGAGGATCCGTCATAAGGATTCTGACAGGCTGGTGGATCTGGCTACTCATATTCTGGATAAGTGGAGAGGTTATACAGATGAAGAGGCTTTTGTTTTTGCACAGACAGATGGAGAACCTCATAATACCATTACTCCTATTGCAAGAAAGAAAGGAGATCTGTTTGAACTTGATCTGACTCTTCGGAATAATATTACCACAGAAGAGAATCCGCTGGGCGTGTACCATCCTCATGCACAGTATCATCATATCAAGAAAGAGAATATCGGTCTGATCGAGGTGATGGGGCTGGCAGTGCTTCCGGCAAGGCTGAAAGAAGAATTGGAGCTTCTTGAAGAATATATTCTGGAAGGCAAGGATATTGCTTCCAATGAGAAGATAGAGAAACATGCACAGTGGGTAGCTGAGTTCCTTCCTAAATATCCTCATTTGGATAAAGAGAACATCCAGCAAGTTCTGCGTGAGGAAGTAGGACAGGTATTTGTACATGTTCTGGAGGATGCCGGTGTTTACAAATGTACTCCAAAGGGCAGGGATGCATTCATGCGTTTTGTTCATACACTGTAAGATTTGATGGAAATACTTATGTAATATAAATGTAAAATTTGTTAAACTTTTTTCTGACCTGTGGTTGAAAGTTAAAAATGTTTCAGTTATACTGATACAGAAGCAAGGAATTGTGATGTTGCCGGCAGGCGGCATAAGGGTTTATGAACAGAGGAGAGTATATGAAGAATAATAAGCAAAAAAGCAAAGGCCGTTTCCTATGTCTGCTGCTTGCTCTTTTGATGGTATTTATTGATATACCATTTACCGGGAGCGCAGGCAACCTTGGAGCAGCAGAAGTAAAGGCAGATACTTTGCAGGACGGAGATGCTGTTACGATTCGGTTTAAGGATCCTACAGGCAGGAAATATTATGAGGATCTTCAAATTGATACTAGCATAGGCGAGACGGTTACACTTCCGGCAAGAAAGGGGTATCGGTGGAAGCTGTCCGGGAAGTTTCGGTTTAATGGTGCCTCCAAGCTTACTCTTTCCGCTGATGCAGCATGGAGCCGTTATATCAAAGATGGTGTGCTGACTCTTCGGGCAGATAAGTTCTATTATGTGCAGTTTTATAATACCAATGGGACAAGCACCAGGAAGATGAAGGCTTTGAAGAAGATCGTGGTAGCTGGCAGGAAGATCAAGCTTCCCCAGGTGCCGGGAGCGTATGGCTATAACAATCTTGGATGGTCTGTGAAGAAGAATGCAGATACTGCAAAATTTCAGGGTGGACAGGTGATCACTGTAAAGAGGAACCTTAAGTTCTATGCAGTCCGTAAAAGGATCGCTACCTCCGCAGTTCTGTTTTATAACAGTAATGGCAAGACAAATGCAGCTTATAAGAAGCTGAACAAGCGTGTGGCTAAGGGCAGTACATTTACCCTGCCGGAGATTCCGAAAGTGACCGGCTATCAGGGAGTTGGATGGACGACGACCCGGGGGGCAGCTACTCCATTATACAAAGTGGGTGATACAGTAACCATTACCGCCAATACTAAATTCTATGCAGTGAGAGAGAAAGTAGATACTTATACAGTTTCTTTCTACATGTACAATGGCAGAAGCAATGCAGATTACAGGGAACTCCAGGTGGAGGCTGAGAGCGGATCTTATATTACACTTCCGGCAGTTCCTTCAAGAACCGGATATGTAGGTTTGGGCTGGTCTACGGTAAAGAACAGCAGCACATCTGTACTGAAAACTGGCAGCAAATACAAAGTGACGAAAGATGTTAAGCTGTATGCTGTTCAGGAAGCCGGAGTGACAGTGACTCTGTGCAAGAATGATGGATCAGTTTACCGTAAGGTTTCTGTTGGAAAGGGCAATTATCTTACTCTCCCGGCAGTGGCAAATGGCTCTGGTTACACATTCCTTGGATGGTCAAGGACGCAGGGAAAGAGTACAGATCCGGAATTTGAGGCTGCAGGGCGTATCCGTGTAAATGGAGATGTGACTTTATATGCAGTGGTCTTTAACAGAAGTATAGAGCCTAATCTTACAGCAGCAGACATGGCACAGGTAGATTTATGGAAACGTAAATATAAGCAGGTGATTTTTGTAGGCGATTCCAGGACAGTCCGGATGCAGGCAACTTTGAACAGAGAGTTTGGTGCAAGCAGTACGGTAGTATGGAATTCTGAGTTTGTAGCACAATCCGGAATGGGACTTGACTGGCTGAAAGGTGACGGCTACAACCAGATCATGAATATTGTAAATAAGAATAACAACACCCAGAATCCTACAGCAGTGATCTTTAATCTGGGAGTGAATGATCTGTCTAATCTGCCTTCTTATGTGACTTACATGAAGAGCCTGGCCTCTACATTGAAAAAGAAGAACTGCAAGCTTTTCTATATGTCTGTTAATCCAGGCAACAGTAAGATGATGGAGAACACCGGACATGTGGTAAGAAGTGAGGCAGCGGTACGCCAGTTTAATAGCACGATCCGCAGTCAGCTGGCGTCGGATTATACATTTATTGATACCTATTCCTGGCTGTTAAAGAACGGCTATGGCACAAATGCCAGTGGAAGCGGTGTAGATAACAGCGTGGATGATGGACTTCATTATACAACAAAAACCTATAAGAGAATTTATTATCATTGCCTGGAATTTTTGCTTCTGCAAGATGTTCCTAAGTAATGAGAGCTGATGAAAAATGCCCCAAAGCAACGGATGCTTTGAGGCATTTTTTACTCAAATTAAGTTATGAACTTCTCCAGGATTCTTAAATCCTGGTTTGCATTACCACAGATTCATAACATGCTGCATAAGGAGACTGACCAGTGTAATGCCGCACCAACAGCATGCACCCAGAAAAATCGGTTTGCCTCCCTTTTTGATCAGTTTTACAATGTTGCTTCCAAGACCTATGGCGGCCATTGCCATGATGATAAAGAATTTGCTCAGTTCCTTTAATGGCGCAAAAAAGGATGCAGGAGCACCTAAGCGAAGAGCTATGGTAGTGATCACTGAGGCAAGGATGAACCATAATATGAACATTGGAAAAGACTTTTTCAGGCTGAAACCATTGGAACTGTTACCGGCGGATTTACTGCTTCTGGCACGGATAAGGGCAAGCACCAAAGTGATAGGAATGATGGCAAGAGTCCGGGTCAGCTTTACGGTTACTGCTTTATCCAGCGTCTGAGAACCAAGATTCCACATACTGTCCCAGGTAGAAGCTGCTGCTGTGACCGAAGAGGTATCATTAATAGCAGTACCTGCAAAAATTCCAAAGGATTCACCGGAGGCAGTGTTGAAGCCAATGGCATGGCTAAGTATTGGGAAAAACAGAGCTGCTAGTACATTGAAAAAGAAGATTACAGAAATTGCCTGCGCCACTTCTTCATCATCTGCATCAATAACAGGCGCTGTGGCTGCAATGGCAGATCCACCGCAGATAGAAGACCCTACTCCGATCAGGGTACTGATGTTGGAATCAATATGCATGGCTTTATGTAAAAGAAAAGCAATCAGCAGGGAAGTAGAAATGGTGCAGATGATAATAGGCAGGGACTGGCTTCCGGTGCGAAGTACCACATTCAGGTCAAGGCCAAAGCCCAGAAGGATTACTGCCAGCTGCAACACTTTTTTGGAAGTAAAGGTAATGCCGGTTTTTAGATTCCCGGAAGGTGTCCATACCAGTGCCAGAAGCATTCCAATGATAATGGCGATCACCGGACCGCCTATTACCGGGAATTTTTTGCCAATCAGCCAGGAAGGAACAGCAATCAGCAGGCAGATCAATATGCCGGGAAGGTTTTGCTTTATAGTTTTCATGGTGATTTTGTCTCCTTTGATAAGTTTGATGTGAACCCACGTATGAGCCAGATTCGATTATAAAGGAAAAACAGAAAAATATAAAGGAGAATGTGTGAGAAACTATATACGGAGAATGAATATATCCTGGCAGTTAGAGAAACGCATACATACGTATAAAATCCCCAGCATACATTGTAAAAATGATGTACGCGGGGGATTTTTGTGAAAGATTATATTGAAGAGCGTGCAGTGGAACTGGGAAATTACATTGTAGAAAAGAAGGCAACTGTAAGACAGACCGCGAAAAAGTTTGGAATCAGTAAAAGCACAGTACATATGGAAGTAACAATATAGAACGGTTCGTTTGGGTAATAGAATAAGAAAAACCAAGGAGGAACGAACCATGAAGGATTTGAAAACAAGAATTACGGAGAATGGCATTGATTATGTACTTGTCGGGGATTATTATATCCCAGACTTGAAGCTGCCGGAGGAAAAGCGATCTATCGGTAAGTGGGGACGAATGCACAGGGAGTATCTGAAAAAGCAGTGCTACGGTAGATATTCCAGTTTACTGCTGACCGGAAAACTTTGGAGCTATCTGGAGGATTTGGACGAACAAGCGGAGGAACGGTTTACGTGTATTGTTGATCAGATGAAAGCGGCTGAGGGAGTGACGGAGGAATTGAAGCGGAAAGATGCTATGCTTTGGGTACAACGGTGTAATAATATTAGAAACAGAGCAGAAGAAATTGTACTGAACGAAATGGTTTATATTTAGTATGGAGCAGTCAGCCGAAAGGCTGGCTGTTTTTCTTTTCCTAGCGACAGAAAATGATTGACAATGCTATAAGACTGTGGTAGTCTGAAAACAAGAACAGACTACTGTAGTCTTATAGGAGGCGAAACAAGTGACAGAGGAAAATATCAAACTTTTTGATTCGGAATTAAAGGTAATGGATGTTCTGTGGAAGGATGGTGACGTGCCAGCGAAATATGTTGCAGATACTTTAAACAGAGAAGTCGGCTGGAATAAAAACACAACGTATACATTGATTAAGCGGTGTATCAATAAAGGCGCGATTGAACGAACGGAACCGGGATTTATGTGCCATGCGCTTATAGCAAAAGAACAGGTACAGGATCTGGAAACAGATGAACTTATTGATAAGATATATGATGGATCTGTTGACAAGTTGTTTGCGGCACTTCTTGGCAGAAAAAAACTTTCTATGGAGCAGATTAAGAACCTGAAGCAGATCGTCAGTGAATTGGAATGAGGTGATGTATATGAGCCTGCTGCAAATGAGTTTTCTGGGAACGGTTATTATTTTACTTATTGTGGTATTAAGGGCTGTGCTTATCAACAGATTACCGAAGAAAACATTTTTGATTTTATGGTGGATTGCATTAATACGGTTATTAGTTCCATTTTCCATAAAATCAGTCACAAGTATTTATTCTCTGTTGCAGAGTATTTATTCTGATATAAACCCAGTGAGAACGGCGCAAACGACAACATTTTTACCCATTCATGGGAATATGCCTGAGATAGCAAATGGATTATCAGAGGCTATGGTACAGAGAACAGAATCCATTTCGATTTTGAGTGTAATATGGCTGGCAGGTCTGTTACTTTGTTTTGGATTTTTTGCGGTTTCCTATATAAAATGCTATCGGGAATTTCGATTTTCGCTGCCTGTTGAAAATGATATTTTGGAAGCATGGAAGGAAAAACATCCACTAAAAAGGAGTCTATCCATCCGGCAGACAGAAACCATAGCTGCACCACTTTCTTATGGTGTGATTCGCCCAGTTATTTTAATGCCAAAAAATACAGAATGGAAAAATATTTATCAGCTTCGTTATGTGTTGGAACATGAATATGTGCATATCAGACGGCTTGATATGCTTACAAAGCTGATAATGATTGCTGCAGTATGCATTCATTGGTTTAATCCGCTTGTGTGGGTAATGTATATTCTTTTTAACAGAGATTTGGAATTATCCTGTGACGAAACCGTAGTCCGCAGATTTGGAATGGATATAAAGTCGGTATATGCAACTGCTTTAATATCTATGGAAGAAAAAAAGAGCGGACTGACACCATTATGTAACAGTTTCAGTAAAAATGCGATTGAAGAAAGGATAAGAGCAATTATGAAGATAAAGAAGACATCTAAGTTTGCAGTAATGATAAGTGCAGTATTGGTAATTGGCGTGACAGGTGGATTTGCAACTTCCGCATCATCCTTGGAGAAAAATACAGAGACAGCGCAGGAAAACGGTGAAACAACAGTTGCTTTAAACGAAGTGAATATCCGGGAAGATGAACCACTTTCAAGTTCGGATGTGGAATGGTGGACAGCAGAAGAGTATGCGAAATGGCTGGACGAGGAAAAAGAAGTTCTGCAGTCTATGATTGGTGAAAAAGCTTATACAGGCGGCGACGGATGGTTTGTATGGACACAGGAAAAGGTAGATGAGACGATTGCACTTTATGAGGATAATCTTCAAAAAATAAAAGATGGGATGAAGTTGTCGAAATCATCTGATGATGCAGTGGGAATTACAATGGCATATTCTCCGGAAAATATAGAATATGCGAAGCAGGAAGCAGAAACGGTCACCGAAAATAAAGACAGTAATGAAAATGTATTCAGCGAAGAACAGCTTTCTGAATATGCAAAAGCGGGAATAACTTACCAGAAAGAAACAGGATTTCTGATGTATGATGGAAAGACCATTGGATATTTCCGGGATGAGTTTAAGCCGGGTACTTATACAATAAGTTCCAAACGTGGAGGTACGCTTCGAGTTGAAGTGCAAAGGGAAAACTATGGCACCATCACAGACGTAAAGGCAGAACCGTTATCAGATGATTTTTGGTCAGAACCGGCGGCATTGGTTGAAAGTTCCGGCGGAGAAGCTGTAACTGCAGATGAAATGAAAGGATCTGTTTTTGAAGAAGGAGGAAGTGAGAACATAGCGGCTGATGACATGGGCGAATATAGCAGTGAAGAGGGAAAAGGTCTTAATATTGCTGTTCCACAGGAGTATGCTGATTATGGAGTATCCTGTGATGCTCAAGGAAACTGGGTTTATAATGGTAAGATTATAGCAGATTTATATGATGAGGGAAGGGGAATCTTTTCTAACAGCAACGGCACTATGTACATTGAAGTAACGAGAGACAAAAGTGGAAAGATTAGCAGCTTTCAAAAAGTAAGCAAAAATAGAATGCAGGAATTATTTACTGAATTTAATCCGGAAACGGAAACATTTGCGGAATATAATTCAGAGGCGAAGCATTAAGTTAGTGCTAAATGAAACGAGGATGATTAAGTGGGAAAAATATTGCTGGTATCATTCGAGGGAGATGAGGAAGAGTTGGTAAATTCTGTTATTTCCGTGTTAGATTCCGGCAGAGAAAAATTCCTTTTTCAGGAAATACAACTTCAATCGAAAATAAGGCATAAGGGTATAGCGATTGATTTGAAACGGAGGGAAGTTGTTCGTGATAATAGAAAAATAGAATTAACTTACACTGAGTTTGAAATCCTGCAGTTATTAGCACAAAATCCAGGAAGGGTATTTAGTAAGGAGCAGATTTATGATGTAGTCTGGAAAGAAGCCTATTCTGGCGATTACAATATTGTCATGAGTCATATCAGCCATATTCGTGAGAAGATAGAAGATGATCCGGGCAACCCGGTATATATTCAAACCGTCTGGGGTGTAGGATACAAGTTTAATGAGAGGGCAGGCAGCGAGTAAATTCGCTGCCTTTCCTTTACAGGGATGGATTCAGATTTCGCTGAGTTTCAAGATAATATTGCTCTGCTGATACAGCCAGTCCGTGAATTCCGTTGGCTTGGTTGTTCCTGCCTTTACAGCTTTCTTACGCCGCAGAGCTTCTTTCTTAAAAAGGTCAAACGCAGTTTTCATTTCTTCCAGACGTTCAATCGGAAAATTAGCAGTTTTTTGGGATTTATTGATTTTATTACGCCAATTCTGGCATTCATTTTTATAAAGCAGATCATAGTTGTTTTCTCTGGCTCGTTCATCAAACTCCCTTTTGTTTTGAAGTGCCTGTGCTTTACGGCACTTATCACTGCACAGTTCATAACGCTGGCTTTTTGCCAGAAAATATTTTCCACAGACTTTGCACTGACGGAAACAAAGGCCCCAGTCATTCAGTCGATTCAAGTAATAAGTGATAAGCGGATAAAAAGAGCTGTAGGCAGCTACACATTCTGTTCTGCGCCTATTATCCGGAAACCAAAGCTCAAGTCGGGTAATTTCAGCAGGAATATTGCGGAAATAAAGACTGCCAGTATGAAAACGTTCAGGTTTTCCAGTATCAGAATTAAAATTCATGACATTTTCTGTTTGGAATGCCTGAGTCAAAATTTGCATTTTTTCTATAAAATGATCACAGGCAGTATTACGGTCACGATATTCCCTTGTAACAAGATATTCATTCCAAATACGGAATGCAGCATATATTCTCACCGGATCGTCGGTGAGATATTTTTTTGCCAGAAAATCAGCAGAGGTCTGTTCCAGTGCAGGCTGTTTCCAACGGTTAGTGTGCAATGCATCACGTAGAGGAGCGAGTCCATATATATTCCAGTTCTTCTCTTTATCATATTCAAAATTTATCAGAAAACGTCCGAGAGGGCGCGTTATATCATGCATGACATCGTTATCTTTATTTCCGTCCAGTCGAAAACGGATTTGCTGTTCTGTTCCGATTAAAATTCGCTCCTTCATTTTGTCTCTATCCAATGCCAGAACGAAGAGGATGTGGTCGTAGCAAGGTTCTTGCCTTATAAATTGATAAGCCATTTCTATTTGCTCCTGTTTTATATGGTAATTTTAAAAAATATAATATTAGTTACATTTATGGTATCGCGAAAGTATTGAAAAGTCAAGATAAGATTGATAAGATACGATTGCATGGTAATTTCGTACTATGCAGTGTACTTTGACAACTTTATGACCGTCTAACCTGAGATAAACCGCCATGATCTTCGATAAAAGAAGTGAGCGCATCCGAATGGATGACGTGTTGTATGCCTTGACAGCAGTATGACTCAGGAAACAGGAAAGATAAAACGGCAATGAGAAGCTAAAAAAATGAGATCAAAAATGGAGGAACAACATGAGTGAAAATAAGAGATTAAACAATTATGATGAACTGCCTCTTGTACTGGATGTGGCTGATATTCAGCGGATTATGGGGATTTCCAGAGTAACGGCTTATGAACTGGTTCATACACCCGGTTTTCCGGCATTTCGAAGCGGCAGATTAATTAAGGTTAGTAAAATTGCTTTTTTCGAATGGATGGCAAAGGGAAATGGAAAGGTGCCGGAAAATAGTCACTAAATCTGGAGCAGAGCGGAGAGCGCAGTCTTTTGTGCAGGTTAAGGGCGGCAGCCATTGCCCAGTGAGTTGATGCGTGCGTCTACTCGTACTGGGTATTATCTGACGCAAAATCACGCAGGTTTGCAGCTTCGCCGCTTTATTCAATTTAGAAAAAATGCAAAAAAGGAGGGAAAGAAAATTATTGAAAGCAACAAGACACAACGGACGCTCCGGGAAAAATGGCACTTACAATCCCAGGCATAATGATCGCCGTTTCGATTTGGAAAACAGTGAACATATTGATGCTGGAAGAGTCAGAAAAAATATTTACTGGGACTGTTACCGTGGCTATACCACAATGCAGAGCAGGGAAGAAGATTCTCAGGATATCAGTTTTGAGAAGATTGAATGTACTTTTTATCAGGAACATTATGGAATGCATATAGAAGCGCAGAATGAAAGAAATGCAAGAACCCGTCATACAGAGCGTAACCGATCTGTGGAAGATTTACTAAAAAACAATAAAACCTGTCCAGAGGAAACTATTTTTCAAATAGGAACAGTAGAAGAATCTGTTTCCTATGAAATATTGCTTGCGGTCGTACAGGACTTTACAAAGCAGTTTACAAATCGGTTCGGTTCTCATGTACATATTCTGGACTGGGCACTGCACTTGGATGAGGGAACACCGCACATCCATGAACGTCATGTATTTGATTGTGAGAATAAGTACGGGGAAATCTGTCCTCAGCAGGAAAAAGCACTGGAAGAA
The DNA here is from genome assembly GCF_025566965.1 of Blautia ammoniilytica. Classification (NCBI taxonomy): domain Bacteria; kingdom Bacillati; phylum Bacillota; class Clostridia; order Lachnospirales; family Lachnospiraceae; genus Blautia; species Blautia ammoniilytica. Next base: position 64,901 of record NZ_JAOQJL010000017.1, read on the forward strand.
TTAGGGATTCCACTTCCAAAACCGGATAAACCCAAAGGCCGCAATAATAATCGAAAGCAGACTTTTGATGCTATTTGCCGGATAATGCTTTTTGATATAACCCGAAAATACGGGTTGCATCTGGAAGAAGAACCGTCTTATGGAGGGCGTGACTATCTTGAAAAACAGGATTATATTCTGTTTAAGCAAAAGGAACAGATGAAAAACCAGACGGAAATACTGGATAGACTTACTTTGAAAATTGAGGATGTGGAAGCTCTGATCGATGAAGTTTCAGATATTGCTTACGACAAAGCTGTGGAGGTTGTGACGGATGAGGTCAGAGTGGAAACCCATAAAGAAGACATTCGTCTGGTAGAACAGTCAAAGGCGTGGGTGCTTTCCCCTGAGCGCAAGGCTTCCCAAAAAGAAAGGACTTATGCTGCAAGCCGATTGGATGGAGTAATTACCAAAATTACAAAAGCTATGCAGACAGCAGTTAAAACAATTCAGACCACGCTGATAAAACCAGAAGTCAAAAAGGCGAATACCGAGCAGATTAAGAAAAAAGCCAGAAGTTCCATTCTGGATAGGCTGACAAAAGCGAAAATTACTGCGGAACAGGAGAACCGGGAGCGATGGGAACACGAAGGAAGAATTAAATTAGGAAGAAACGATATGGAGTTGTGATGTAAAGGAAAGAGGAAAAGGATGAATATATTTGAAGCAGTTAAACAGTCTGTGACTACCCGGCAGGCTGCAGAATACTATGGAATACGGGTAAACAGGAACGGAATGGCGGTCTGCCCGTTTCACCGTGACAAGAATCCGAGCATGAAAGTGGACAGGCGTTTTCATTGTTTCGGATGTCAGGCAGATGGGGATGTGATTGATTTTACGGCACACTTGTACAATTTAAAACCGAAAGAGGCGGCAGAGAAACTGGTAAGGGATTTTTCTGTATATTATGAGAACATGGGGCACAGCCCGCCACAGAGAAAACAAATCAAACGACAGCTAACACAGGAACAGAGGTATCTGCAGGCAGAAAATAGATATTTCCGTGCATTGGTAGATTACCTGCATTTGTTGAAACAGTGGAAAGAAGAGTATTCGCCGAAACAGATGGAAGATGTCTGGCATCCGTTGTTTATGGAGGCATTGGAAAAAATATCAGAAATAGAGTACCTGCTGGATATATTATTATCAGGCACATTAGAAGAACGAGTTGCCGTAGTGGTAGCTCATGGGAAGGAGGTGACAGCGATTGAACAGAGAATTTCGGACTTTAACGCCACAGACACGACAGGAATTGTGCGAAGTAATGGATATAATGGAAGCGGAGTTGACAGTAGAGGAAATCAGAGAACAACTGGAAATAACACAGAAGGGTGCTGTGAAAAACAATCGGCATAACTGTAAGCTAATTTTAGAACATGATTCTCTGCTAAAAGGTGTATTCCGGTATAATATTTTGACTGAGCAGACAGACCTTGTAAAACCTGTGTGGTGGGAACGGATAAGCCCGGCATTCACAGATATGGATTTGAACTATATTATGCTTTATCTGGAAGAAACGTATGGTTTGACGATGGATAAGGTTGTGCAGAAAAGTATTGTCCATCAGGCAGATCGGAACAAATATCATCCTGTCCGGAATTATCTGAATAGTCTGCAATGGGATGGACAGGAGCGTATCCGCTATGTGCTGCATCATTTCTTGGGCGCACCTGTGGATGAGTTGACGTATGAAAGTATGAAAATGTTTTTGCTGGGAGCTATTGCCCGTGCGTTCCGCCCTGGAATTAAGTTTGAATATATGCTCTGTCTGGTCGGTGGTCAGGGCGTAGGAAAATCTACATTTTTTCGATTCATGGCAGTAAAGGACGACTGGTTCACCGATGACATCGGCAAATTGGATTCGGAAAAAGTTTATTGTCAGCTTCGTGGTCATTGGATGATTGAAATGTCTGAAATGGTCGCAACGGCACGCTCTAAGAGTATTGAGGAAACAAAGAGCTTTCTGAGCAGGCAGAAAGAGACTTATCGGGATTCTTATGCAGTATATGCTCTTGATCGTCCGAGGCAATGTGTATTTGGAGGAACATCCAATATAAAGCGATTCCTGCCTTTTGACCGTACCGGAAATCGAAGATTCGTTCCAGTTCAGACGAACCGGGCAGAGATGGAGGTTCATATCCTCGAAAATGAGAAGGAATCCAGACAGTATATTGATCAGGTGTGGGCGGAAGCAATGATGTTGTACCGTAATGGGAATTTTAAATTGGCGTTTTCAAAGGAAACAGAAGCACAGCTTGATAAATTGCGGCAGGAGTTCATGGCGGATGATACGGAAGCCGGAATGATACAGGCATGGCTGGATGAACATGAGGATAGGAAAGTCTGTTCATTGATGCTGTTTAAGGAGGCACTGGACAATCCTTATATAAAGCCGAAGAAGGCGGAGACAGACCGCATCTGTGAAATTATGAATACAAGCATTGTGGGTTGGAAACAGGGTACGATGACAAGATTCAAGGATTACGGTACACAGCGTTCGTGGGTATGTGTAAACGAAAACTGTAAACGAGATGCAAAAGACTTAAAAAATGAAAATGACTGGTACCCGGTTACTGAGGAGAAAGCCCGGCAGATGGAGTTACCCTTCCGGTAAAAAGCCAGTCAGGTTTACGGTAGTTGGCGTGTAGTTTACGCTTTTATCTATGGTTATTGCTTTGAGTCGTAGAATTTGTAAACAGTAAACAGATATATAAGAGTAATTTGGTATTGAGGAAAGAAAACTGAAAAAACAAAAAGAATTAGATTTTTTGGAGCTTGTTTACAGCAGTGGTTTACAACAGGGATGCCCCTTTGACCGGCATCTATTTAAGTTGAACAGGAATGACATTTGGTAGGACTATTTGAAAAAATATTTTCATAGTTATGGACAAGGATATACGGGAGGAGGTGGAAATTCCGCTATGAAAAAGAGAAAACTTAATTATCGATTCCATAATCCAAACACAGCGGAAGTAACCGCCGACTATCTGTTAAAGATATTGATTGAAGCAAATGCAAGTAAGGTGGAACAGGCAATACAAGAAGCAGCGGATGAGCTTCCCAATGAACCAAAACATGATGGAGGGTGTCCTGCGTAGCGCGTGGGATGCCTTTTATTTTTTTGCTATTGCTTGTGTTCTGTCTGAAAATCAGTTAAAATTAGTTCTAGAAAGTCATAGATTAGTCATAGAATTTAGTCATAGAAAATTTTGAAAGGCGGAAGAATATGATATATACGGATAGCCAATTAAAAGAAAAGATTGTTCGCATGATAGAATCTTTTGAAAATGAAGTTGTAGAATTTAAAGAAGCACGCACAAATTATTCGTTTAATGACATTGGTAAATATTTTTCTGCACTTAGCAATGAAGCAAATCTTCGGGGATTACAGGAGGCGTGGCTGATTTTCGGAATTTCGGATGATAAACGATATGTAGGAACGGAATTTCGGAAACAGGGAAGTCTGCAAAGTTTGAAAAAGGAAATCGTAAATGGAACCAATGAACGATTGACATTTCTGGAGATATACGAACTGACAATGGAAAAATGTCGAGTGATAGCATTTCAAATTCCTCCAGCTATTAGGGGGATTCCGACAACATGGCAAGGGGCAGCGTATGCCAGAGAGCATGAATCTATATCACCGCTTCCGATGAATAAAGTAGATCTACTTAGAAGTCAAATAGGAATGGATTGGTCAAAAGAAATTGTAGAAGATGCAACGATAGAAGACTTGGATGAAGAAGCGATTAAAAGAGCAAGAGAACTTTTCTCAAAACGTCAGAGTGATCGAAAAAAAGCACAGGAAGTTTTAAAGAAACTGTCTGATATTGAGGTTTTAAATAAAGCTGGTATTACAATAAAAGGAAAAATCACCAGAACGGCATTATTGTTATTAGGAAAAAGTGAGGCTAAATATTTCTTTGATGGCTTTATTCCTAGAATTACCTGGACACTTTATAATGCAGATAATTCGGTAAAAGCTTATGAACATTTTGATATACCGATGTTAATGGCAGTGGATAAGGTATATTCCAGGATCAGAAATGTAAAGTATCGTTATATTGCCGGACAGCAGACTTTGTTTCCGGATGAAGTAGATCAATATGAACCAGAGCTGATCAAAGAGATTATTAATAACTGTATTGCTCATCAGGACTATCGCTTGCGTGGAAAAATCAACGTAGAGGAATTTGAGGACAGACTGGTATTTATCAATGAGGGGGCTTTTATACCAGAAACTATTGAACAAGCACTGGAACCGGGATATAAACCACCGTATTATCGAAATGTGTTTTTGTGTAACGCAATGGTAAATCTGTATATGATTGATACAAATTCAATGGGAATACCAATGATGTATCAGATACAGCGTGATAAATGCTTCCCATTGCCGACATATGATTTGAACACAATTAATAGAGTTACAGTGACTGTGTACGGAAAGATATTGGATAAGAATTATACTCAGCTTTTATATTCCAATGAAGATTTAGATATGAGAACTGTATTTTTGTTGGATAAAGTTCAGAAACAGGAAGTAGTTTCTAAAGAAAGCTTTAAGGATTTGAAGAAAAAAGGTCTTGTGGAAGGACGTTATCCTAATGTTTTTGTATCTTTCAAGGTGGCAGATATTGTCGGACAGAAAGCTGCTTATGTTCGAAATAAAGGGTTAGATGATGATATTTGCAAGCAGTTAATTATAAAAGCACTTCAGTCAATGGGAGAAGCCAGCAAAAAAGATTTGATGGAAGTTTTAGAGAAGGCTTTGCCGGAGGTGCTGAGTGAGGAACAGAAATCAAAGAAGGTTTCAAATTTGCTACAAGTATTAAAGAAAGATGGGATAATTGAAGTTAGTGGTGGGAATAGATATTCCAAATGGTTTGTAAAAAACAAATAGTCAAAAAGATTCATAATGTTAAGGAAGGGAGACACATAGATGAAAATTTTAGATTTAGTAGATGATGTAAGAAGTGGCTGTAAGTCTGTTTTAACAACGATGACATTAGAAGAATATAAGAAATTGTCATTTTTTGCGTTTAATAATAATGGAAACATTGATGGACAGCGAAGTGTTATAAAACGTTCTTCTACAGCGGCGAAAATTCGAAAGCGTATGGCGGATGATTTTAGAAAAGGAGCAATTTTTCCACAGGTAGTTTTGGGAGTGCTTTTTTCAACTGAGAATATGCAAAATTTGGATGAATCAAAATTTTACATGTTGTTAGAAAGTGTTAATGAGGGGCAGATTTCTATTATTGACGGTATGCAGAGGAGTAATATATACTTTGAAAATTATGAGGACAATAAACAACAAAAAATCCGTGTGGAATTTTGGTGTTCAGATGCAAGTACTAAATTATTATATCGAATGCTTGTTTTAAATACAGGGCAGGTTCCGTGGAATACTCGCAGACAGTTAGAAGTGATTTTTGATGGAATAAGTAATAAAATTTCTGAAGAAATCAAAAAGACAGATCCATTGCTTGATATTCAACTGAATATTTTAGCTGTTGATGAAATTAAACGACGTAAAGCGGGAATGTTTAAAAAATCATCACTTATTGAAATGTATCTTGGATTTAATACAAGAAAAGTGAATGTTGATGTTAATGATGAACTGGCAGATGAATTTCAACGTTTTGATATGATGGAAGCAATTGATAGTGCAGTAAATTTTGAAATGTTTGTAGATACTTTTCGCAATCTGTGTAAGTTGGATTTTGCAGTAACGGCTACAAGTGAAACTGTTGAAGGTAAACAGTTTGCATCTGGACAAGATTTGTTCCGTAGTGATCCGGTATGTTTAGGTTTTGTGGTTTCATGTGCAGAGTATATTATGGGAAAAATGGGAGTTCAACGCAGTGATGAAGAAAAACGAAATAGAGCATTAGAATTGGATAATAAAATTGCAAAAGTAATAAAATGTATTGAAAGTAAACCAGAGACATATTTAAGTCTTGAAGTTTTGAATGAAATTGTTGAAAAGTTACCAAGAACACGAATTGGTGATAGCTTAAGGCATTTATTTAAAAATGCTTTTAGCGAGTTAATTCGCTATGATAAACTTGAAGAGATTCCTTCTATGGAGACGTTTTGGAGAGAATAAGTATGTCAAGAAATCTATTACAAATGACGGGTAAGATTTTTGATGAGTTTGCTACCCGAGTTAGTGAGGAACATAAAGAATATATTGTATCTGTAAATAGACATATATCTATAAGCGAAGAAAATCGGGCAGAGTGTTGTGAATTATTAAAAGATGCAATTATAATCGGTAGGAGACATGATTATTTGCCCACAGTTGTTTTTATAAAATATAAGGAAGAATTTTATGTAGGAATAGATACAAGGTATGCTGAAAAATTTGAAAATTTTGGATATGTGATGGAAGAAAGGGCCGCAATTTGTATCGGATGTCAAATTTTAAGTATAACAGAAAAATATTACCAACTAAAAGTAGAATCAAGAGAACTGATAGATTATTGTTTGGGATTACAACCAGAAGAAGGTATGGATGCGGTTGTTTTTTCAGAAGATAATATTCTTGACTTGATTTATGGATTATCAATTTTTAAGGTGGTAAATAATGAGTTGGAAATAGATATTGATTCTTTGGATGATGTGTTGAGAGTTTCAGTATTATTATTGATTGCGAATAGTGAAAAAATAACTCCTGTTTATAAAGAAACTATGGAAAAACTATTATCAATGATATGTGTAAGGAAAATATGCAGTAATATTTTGGATTTTCTTATCATCAAAGACACTAGAATTAAATTTTTAAGTTTATATCAATGCATAGAATTTCTCTTTATTCCAAACAGGGCAAGCGAATTTGTACAAAAGTATAATATGAATATTTCGGATGCATTAAAATTACATATAAATGAAGCGATGAGAAGGGATGAACGAATAAACGCATTAGCAATCTTAAAAATTGCAGGAATGCCTTTGATTCATAAGATGTACATTTTATTGTTTAATGAATCAGAGGGTGATAATGAGTTAGAACGCATTAATAATTGGATATATGACAAAAGATGCTCAATAGCTCATTTTAGATATGGACAACAAAAAAATGAAGAAACATATGTAAATGAAGAAATATTAGAAATGATGTTAGAATTATTAGTAGGGATTTTTTCAAATATGAATCAAAATATGAAAGATATTTGTAGTGGACTTGTAAAATTAGAGGAAAGTACTTTGGCATAAATGCTAAGGTACTTTTTCTTATTGTTATTTTATTTAAAACAGTGTATACTAAAGTTGTAACAGAACGACTTTAATGTAACAGGAAGGTATCAACTATGAATATAGCTGCCTATTGCCGAGTTTCCACCGATAAAGCTGACCAGCTCAACAGTCTGGAAGCGCAAAAAGAATTTTTCTCTGAGTACACCCAGCGTACCGGTGACAACTTAGTAAGATTATATGCTGACGAAGGAATTTCAGGTACAAAAATAAAAAATCGAAAAGAATTTTTACGCATGATGGTAGATGCCGAGCATGGACTGTTTGATATGGTGGTTGTAAAGGATATTTCCCGTTTTGCAAGAAACACGGTTGACCTTCTGCAAAACGTCCGCAAGCTGAAAGCATTGGGTATCGAAACACAGTTCCTGACAGCCAATATGACCAGCATGGGAAACAGCGAATTTGTCCTGACGATTTTTGGCGCACTGGCGCAGGAGGAAAGTGCTAATACTTCTAAGCGTGTAAAGTTCGGCAAGAAAATGAATGCAGAAAAGGGACGAGTTCCGAATATTGTGTACGGATATGATAAAACCATCGGTGATTACTTTAATTTGGCAATCAATGAGGAAGAAGCAGCTGTTATCCGTCAGATTTATAGATGGTATATCGAAGAAGGTTACGGTGCCGCCAAAATTGCGAATATGCTGAATGCCAAGGGCATCCGGACAAAGCGTAATTGCCAGTGGAGCCAGAATGCAACCTGCCGGATTCTGACAAATGAGCTTTATACCGGTAAAATCATCAATGGTAAGCAGGAAGTAGCTGACTTCCTGACCGGACAGAGAACGGAAAAAGATGAAACGGAGTGGATGGTAACAGAACGTCCGGAACTGCGGATTATTGAGCCGGAAATGTATGAAAAGGCACAGGAGATTTTGGAGTCCAGAAGCAAGGCTTTTAAATTAACGAAGGAACGGCAGAGCAATAAGTATTTGTTTTCTACTCTGATTAAATGTAAGGAGTGTGGCTGGTCTTTCCGACGAACGGTTCGTACCTATAAGAATACCTATATTCGCTGGGTCTGCTCCGGTCATAATGGTCGTGGTGCGGATAGCTGCCCCAATGCGCAGACAGTAGACGAAGAAGAGCTGATTGAAGTTTTATCCGAATATTTTTCCGAGCTGCTGAAAGCAAAGAAAAATGTAATTCGTCATGTGACGAGTGAATTTCAACGGGTTTACAAGGCGAAAGACGAGAATCTGAATTACGAAAAGGAACTGAATGCACAGCTTCGCAAGCTTCAAAAGATGCGTCAGAAATATATGGATATGTACACAGACGATCTCATTACCCGTGAGGAATTGAATGAAAAAATCGGCGGAACAAAACAGGAAATCGAGCGTCTGGAAAATGAGTTGAAAATGGTTGCCTATCATCTGACAAAAGGAGAACAGCTGGAAACAATCCTGAATCGTACTTTTAAAGAGATTGAAGATATTTCAGATGTCCGCCAGATGACCAATGCACAGCTAAAACGCATAATCCAGAAAATCGAAGTGGACAAGGATGGTAATGTAGATATTTATTTACGCATCTTTGGAGATTTGGGCCTAGATGAAACCGTTCTAATTAGTGACAACCAAACATAAAGATGTGACAGAGCGTCTGGCGTCTATTCGTCCGTCTTTGGCAGAACGGACACGGGAGGTATTGGAGGTGAACAAGCAGGAACGACATATCCGGGGCGGACTGGCTACAAGGGAGAAGTACCTGCATCTTCATGAAAAATATCCAGAGCAGGATGGTGGTTAAATATGCAGCAGCCTCGATTCCGGGGCTGTAGTATCGTGCTGAGATATAGGGCAAGGGTTGAATCTGCTGGGAAGCTATTGTATAATTTGGGTAATTATTTGGTGAGTAAGAAGGAGAAAACAGAGATAAATCGGAGGTACAGCATATGCGGCTGACAAAGGTACAGGATGCATTACAGAAAAAGAAAATTAAATATGAATATACAGAAGTAGATAATTGCGGAAGCCTGGATTTTTTATTCCGGGGCCTGAAATTTCATGTGTGGGAATATGAAGATAAGGTCTGGGGAGCAGAAACCAATGTTTTTGAAGCTGGCAGAAGCCAGGATATAGAAGGGGATTATGAAGAAGTGATTTCAAAAGAGATCCTCAGCTGGCCGGACATGCTGCCTGGAACATGATGTATGTGATGTGATGTGATGTGACATGCCAGGAAAAACGGCAGAGTCAATGCCGTATTTCTCCTTAACATGTGCGGTTTTTTCAAGGAAGTGTATAATTTGAAAATAATTAGAAAACAGAAAAAAGGAATCCGACGATTTGGATTGATTTTAATCTGCATGATAATGATAGGGTGTACAGGCTGTGGTAGCAGTGGAAAAAAAGAAGGGCAGGCAGAGGCAGCAGGTCCGGCCAGGCCTTCCAAAGCTCCTGAAATTGCACAGGAAATGCCGGAAGAAGTTACTGTAGTAAGACCAAGTATAAATCCATCTTTAAGTCCTGAGCCAACGGCTGTCTCCACATCTGTAATTGCGGTCAGTGCCACTCCAGAGATAAGCAGTGAACCAGAGATCAGTGCGGCTCCTGTTGTGAGTGTCACGCCTCCGCCGGAAATGAGTCCAGTGCCCACCATAACTCAGGCGCCTACCATTACCCCGGCGAAGCGAAAGCCTGAGCAGTCTTCAGAAGAAGGTACTCTAAGCAGACCTGACCATCCGGATACGGTGACGAATGATAAGCTGATCTTTGTGGGCGATTCCAGGACAGAAGGGATCCGTGATGCAGTAGGAGATGACAGTGTCTGGTCTTGTCTTTCAGGAAAAGGGTATGACTGGATGGTGCAGACTGGAGTACCGCAGATCGAAGATGAGATCGAGAAAAACACGGCCATTATTTTTTTGATGGGAGTAAATGACCCTTTCAATGTAAATAATTATATCAATTACATTAATGAAAAGGCCTACGAATGGGCGGCAATAGGAGCCCAGACATATTTTGTGTCTGTAGGACCGGTTGAGAAGGATCCCTATATAACCAATGCGCAGATTGAAAGCTTTAACACATCTATGGAGAATAATCTTTCCGGAGTGAAATACATTGATGTTTATACCCATCTTGTGGAAAATGGGTATGCTACTGTGGATGGTCTGCATTATCCGGCAAATGTATCCATAGAAATATACAATTACATTTTGGAAAATCTGGAGGAAGTAAGAAGCGGTATCTGGGGATAGAACAGGCAGGAAAATCAGTTTTTTGTGTCTGTAACAGGGATTTCTTTTTGGAAGCCTTTGGTATAATGCATTTCATAATCGTCTGTGATAAACACTGCCTGAACATTGTCCAGGGATTCTGCATAGGTAAGCCCATCTTCTAATCCAAGGGCAAAACAACTAGTACTTAAAGCATCGCCCATCACGGACTGATCACAGACAATAGTAACGGAAATCAAGCCGTTCTGGTATGGATAGCCTGTTTTAGGATTCAGGATATGATGGTAAGATTTGCCATTGTATTGGAAACAGCGTTCATAAATACCGGAAGATACTACAGACTTATTCGTGATATCCATAATGGCTTCTGTTTCATTGCGATCTGCAAAAGGCTTTTGGATGCCTATTTTGAAAGGAGTTCCGTCAGGCTTTTTTCCTATGCAAAGAACATTTCCACCCAGGTTAATGATCCCGCTTTCTACACCTTGGGATACAAGATACTCTTTAATACGGTCAGCAATGTATCCCTTTGCTACAGCACCCAGATCAATCTGGATATCAGGAGAATCAAAGGTAATGATCCGATCCTGCAGATTTATATGCTGATAGCCACAGGAAGAAAGGGCAGTGTGAATGGCACTGTATTCAGGTGGAATCGGATTTTCAGCTGTAAAATTCCAAAGAGATGTGAGAGGTGCAATGGCAATGTCAAAGGCACCTTGGGTAGCTTCTGAATAGGAAAGGCCGGTGGCAATCAGATCGGCAAGGGGCTGGGATATCTGGTAGGAATTTTCCCTGCCATCCACATGGGAAAGCTTACGGTGATTCAATTGATAAAGCTCACTTGTTTCAAGTGTACGGCTGAATATTTTTTCGTACTTATCACAAAGTGCCATGGAATGATCCAGAAGGGTCTGATCCTGTGAATCATAAATTGTAATGGTAACAACCGTGTTCAGCTTCAGGGAGGTTTCCTGAAGGGGCTGGGAGGTATCTTGGGAATTTTGCAGGGAGCTGTCTGTATTTTTACATCCGGATAAAAAGACAGTGCACAACAGCAAAAGAATAATATAAGAAAAATGTCTGTTCATATGAAATCGTTTCTTTCCTGCAGGATATTTTGGCGTACCTTCCTGCATAAGGAAAGTATACCAGAAAAAGAAGGCCAGGCACAGCAGGAAATAAAATAAGTTTTAAGGGGAGATTACGATGGAAAAAGGAACTAATTGTGAGTATTGTGTAAATTATTCTTATGATGAGGATTATGAGTGCTATACATGTGAAGTGAATCTGGATGAAGATGAGATGGCACATTTTATTACAGGAAATTTCAGACAATGTCCTTATTTTAAAATGGGGGACGAATATCGGGTAGTGCGAAAACAGATGTAAAAGCATCCAGATAAGGTACAGAAGTAACGGGAGATGCAAAAATTTTTAATTAAGGTATTGACATATCTGGAAAAAGATGATATTGTTCTTTAGAACGCTGCCGAAGACAGTAGGTGCCGTATGGCATAAGGTTTAAAACGCCTACCGAGGAATAAGTATTCTTATAAGAGATTACTGGAACCTTACTGTCATGCAGTAAGGTTTTTATATTGCAGGAAAGCATGTGCTTTCTGGTAATAAAAACCCTCCGGGTAGAGTCTCATTGTGACGGCGGTATATCAAAATCTATAAGGAGGTGTACCATTTCATGGCAAAAGTAGAACTGAAACAACCAATCGTAAATGAAATTTCTGACAGCATTAAAGACGCACAGGCAGTAGTTCTGGTTAACTACAGTGGTCTTACTGTTGAGCAGGATACAGTTTTACGTAAAGAGTTAAGAGAGTCTGGTGTACAGTACAAGGTTTACAAGAACACTATGATGCATCGTGCATTTGAAGGTACTGCATGCGAGGATCTGATTCAGCATTTACATGGAACAAATGCTCTGGCTATCTCTGATACAGATGCAACTGCTCCTGCAAGAATTCTTGCAAAATATGCAAAACAGTATCCGGCTCTTGAGTTAGTAGCTGGTATTGTTGAAGGCAACTACAATGATCAGGCAGGAATTCAGGCACTGTCCCAGATTCCTTCCAGAGACGAACTTCTTGGAAAACTTCTTGGAAGCATCCAGTCTCCGATCACAAACTTCGCTCGTGTGCTTAAGCAGATTGCAGAAGCAGGCGGAGAGAGCGCAGCACCTGCTGCAGAAGAAGCAGCTGAGGCTGAGGCACCGGCAGCAGAATAATCTGGCCGGTTATATCATGATCCCCTATAGAGGGAAAATTCATTATTAATAAAATTATAAAATGGAGGTAATTGAAATGGCAAAGTTAACAACTGAAGAATTTATTGCGGCAATCAAAGAATTATCCGTATTAGAGTTAAATGATTTAGTAAAAGCTTGTGAAGAAGAGTTCGGCGTATCCGCAGCAGCAGGTGTTGTTGTTGCAGCAGCAGGACAGGCAGAGGCAGCTGAGGAGAAAGATGAGTTTGACGTAGAGCTGACAGAAGTTGGCCCGAACAAAGTTAAAGTTATCAAAGTTGTTCGTGAAGTAACAGGTTTAGGTCTGAAAGAGGCTAAGGCTGTTGTTGATGGCGCTCCGAAAGCAGTTAAAGAGGGTGCTTCCAAAGCAGAGGCTGAGGATATCAAGGCTAAACTTGAGGCAGAAGGCGCTAAAGTTACTCTTAAATAATTTTTGCCTTTTATGCCCCCCGCAAATGCTTGCTTCGCAAGGGCACTGAAAAACTTCCATTTTTTCTTAAGTGGAAGTTTTTCTTTTATATTTTTTCAATTTTTTTTTAGAAAAAGCACAAAAAAGCT
>NZ_JAOQJL010000018.1:0-77629 GCF_025566965.1 Blautia ammoniilytica
TCTGTTTTTCCCATACAAATCAGTCCTTTTTCTAACAATTTATATTTTCGACTGACTCTATTATACCACGGATTGTGTCACAGAACAAGCGTTCTTTTCGCTTTTTCGCAATTCATCTCCCACCTGCAGAGGAAGGAGAATTCTTGCTATATTTATGTTAAAGTATATGACGAAATGAACAATCTGTGAAATGGTTCTTGCAGTTTATTGTTTTTTTAGAATAAATACATAAAAATATACTGGACAAATCCAGGATACTGTTCTATACTCTTTTCATCAGCAGGGGCGAATCTTAGATCTGCTGATCCACCGGATATCTTCCGGTATCGAGAACCGTCAGTTCAGACGGTAATTTTCCTATTTTACTTAAGAACTTTATATGAGCATGTACACCCGATAAGAAATCTGAATCACTCATGAGAAACGAGGTGATATTCATGTTTTTCTATACCGGGATTCCGGTAATGATGGCAGCTGCCGCTGTAGTGATGGATCTGCGTACCGCCAGGGTCGATAATGGTTGGATCCTTTTCTGCATGGCAGCAGGCCTGGCAATGCGGATCCTGGCAAATGGAATCATAGGTGTATTTTGGTATTTTACTGGCGCCCTGATTCCTGTCATCCTGCTTGGGTGGCTTTTTGTATTCCGTATGCTGGGACCTGGAGATATTAAACTGCTGTCTGTGATCGGAGGAATTATTGGGGCAGGGGAAATCGTGAAATGTATTCTTGGAGCCATGTTCATTGGCGCTGCCATTTCAGCTGCACTGCTTATATCTAACGGCAATATCTGCCAGCGATTCCTGTATCTTTGGAGTTATATCTGCCAGACGGCCAGAACCGGAAAAAGGAAGCCCTATTACCAAAAGGGGATGTTACCTTTGGAAAATTTTCATTTTACAGTACCGGTATTTTTAAGTGTACTGTTGTATGCAGGAGGTGTGTATTGAAAAAGAATGTTTTTGCAGTGTGTGACCTTGAGGTGGATTATGCCCTGAATTTTATGGAATATCTGAATCAGAAGAGAAATATTCCTTTTGAGATCCAGGCATTTACTACAGTGGATAGTCTGACTGCTTATGGGGAAAAAGTACATATTGAGTTGCTGTTGATTTCCGGGAAGGCAATGTGCCAGAGAGTCCGGGAATTGGATATTGGAAAGATCATAATTCTGTCGGAAGGTGTACATCCACCAGAATTAGATCAATATCCAAGTGTGTACAAGTACCAGTCTTCAGCCAATGTGATCAGGGAAGTGATGGCATGTTATGGAGAAGAAAAGGCAGTTGAGCCCACTGTTTATCCTGTATTGAAGAAATGTACACAGGTTCTGGGGGTATATTCTCCACTGGGTCGCTGCCTGAAAACATCCTTTGCACTTACACTTGGGCAGGTGCTGGCCAGAGAAAAGGCGGTTCTTTACCTGAACCTGGAGGAGTATTCAGGTTTTGGAAGGTTAATGGGAAAGGAGTATGACCATAATCTTAGTGATCTTTTATATTATGTGCGGCAGGGCAGTCAGAATCTGATCCACCGGATGAATGGGATGATACAGACAGTGAATAATCTGGATTATATTCCGCCGGTACAGACACCGGCAGATATCCGTGGGACAGCCTGGGAGGACTGGGAGCAGTTGATACGGGAAATCGTCAGGGACAGCTCCTATGAGATCCTGATCCTGGATATAGGATCGGGCATAGATGGTACATTCCAGATGCTGGATCTATGCAGTCAGATTTATATGCCGGTGCTGGCAGACAGCATATCTGTATGTAAGCTGGAAGAATTTGAAAATCTTCTGAAGGTTTGGGATTTTTCACAGGTGCTGTCAAAGATTATAAAGGTAAAACCGCCTTTTCATATGGGAAACAGTTCCATGGAAACTTATACAGAAGGGCTTTTATGGAGCGAACTTGGGGATTATGTAAGAAAAATAGTAAAGAAGAATGAGAATGAGCGATGACAAATTTGGCAGATTACGGCAGATGCTCATGGAGAAGCTGGACATGGGCCGGGAATTGTCAGATGAAGAAATCCTGGAAGCAATCGATGGACTGATCCTGACTAACCTGCGAGATTCATTTACTACTTTGAAGGAAAAGGTGGAATTGCGCCAGGAACTATTTTACTCTGTGCGCAAGCTGGATGTTCTTCAGGAACTGATCGAGGATGAGACAGTTACTGAGATTATGGTCAATGGACCGGATTCTGTATTTGTAGAACGAGCCGGACGTTTGATCAAATGGGATAAATCTTTCACATCAAAGGAGAAGTTGGAGGATGTGATCCAGCAGATCGTAGGAAAATGCAACCGTGTGGTAAATGAGTCCATGCCTATTGTGGATGCACGGTTGGAAAATGGCTCCAGAGTAAATGCTGTGATTCAGCCGGTGGCTTTAAATGGACCTATTCTGACGATTCGACGTTTTCCTGACAAACCGGTGACAATGGAAAAGCTGATTGCATTGGGTAGTCTGACTAAGGAATGTGCGGATTTTTTAAACGCACTTGTAAGAGCCAGATATTCTATCATTATTGGCGGTGGTACAGGAAGTGGAAAAACCACATTTCTGGGGGCATTGTCGGAATACATTCCGGCAGATGAAAGAATCATCACCATAGAGGACAGTGCAGAATTAAGGCTTCAGGGAATTGACAATCTGGTACGTCTGGAGGCGAAGATGGCAAATATTAACGGAGCCGGGGCAGTGACCATCCGGGATCTGATCAAGACGGCTTTGAGGATGCGTCCTGAACCCCACCATTATGAAATAGTGAGGTTTAGAGCTTAATAAAAAGCCGCTCCCCGTCCCAAGTACACTCCTGAATTACAGCGCGAGCGATCGCGTTTTTTTCTTTGTCGTCGAAGCCATCCAGGCCATGAATCAGCTTCGCGATTTCCGCAGCTGTGGCCTTGGCATCCTTCGCACTGGCAGCAGCCCGGTGGCTTTCCATCTCGGCCAGCGAGGCTTCACGCTTCAGAGCGCCCAGCTCAACGTCCAAGCGTTCCATTTCCGCGATGATATATTTTGATGCAGCGGAATCCTCGGCCAGAGCTAACGATGCAGCCAGGCGGCCGATTTTACGCTCGCAGGCAGACACGCGAGCCTGCGCAGCCTTCAGATCAGGAACATCGGCCGGAGCTTCCGCTTTGACGAATTTCTGAATCAAGGCAGGATCCGCAGTGATGCCGCGGAATAGCTCCAGGACTTTCTCATCCAGCAGATCGCATTTGATCTGCCCCATGTCGCAGGCATCCACACCCTGCCTCATTCGCTTCCTGCAGTAATACCAGGAAGAACAGGTACCGTCGACCTTTTTCTTCCTGGAGACCTGCATCAAGTTTCCGCACTTGCACCGGAGCACGCCCTTCAGGAGAGGCACCGGCCACTTTGCATCCTTGATGCATTTATTCTGAGTAAACCGGGACTGCACCGCGAGCCATTTCTCGGCAGGCATGAAGGGCTTGTGCTTTCCAAGACACACGGTCCACTTCTCCGGCGGCTGCGCCTGGTGCTTTTTGTTTTTCTCCGTCGACCGGCCATAGATGATCACACCGACAGATCCGTCCCACATTTCACGCGGGGAGCCAGGATCCATGATGCAGCCCTTCGCGGCATAGAAGTCGTACACTTCCGGAGTTGCCTCGACACAATACGGCATGGTCAGCATTTTATGCAGCTGCGTGGTCGAGAAGAACTTCCCGCTTTGCGTCCGGATGCCCTGGTTTTTGAATCGCGTCTCCATACCCTGCAGGCTGCAGTTATAAGCCAGGAAAGTATCGAAGATCTGCGTCACGTAGCGAGCCCCGTCCGGATCCACCTCAATGGAGCAGTGCTTCTTCCCATTCACAACAATATGCTTCCTGACGTAACCAACCGGAGGATTGCCGCCGGTCCAGTATCCCTTTTTAGCAAGGCCCAGCATATTATCCGTAACACGGGCCGCGATGGTTTCACGCTCCATCTGAGCGAAGACCACCGTGACATACATCATGGCACGCCCGATCGGCGTCGTGGTGTCGATATTTTCCTTTATTGAGATGAACATCACGCCATGCTCCTCCAGGAGCGCGTAAATGTTCGCAAAGTCCCGGACATCCCTGGAAAGACGATCCAGCTGATAGACTACCAGGACATCGCAGAAGCCACCCTTTATAAAAGACAGCATGCGCTGCAGATCTGGCCGGGACGTATTCGCACCGGTGAAGTCTTCATCAGAGAACTGCTGCCAGGAATCCACCTGGCCGGAAAACTTCGACTCGCAGTATTCCCGGTTCATCCGGAACTGATTATCGATTGAATCTGATTTATCAGAAAATACGGATTTTCGTCCGTAGGAAAAGAACCTCATCGTCCCACCTCCCAAAAAAGAGTATAAAAAATAAACCCTTGCGGATTTATCGGAAACGCTGTAAAATTTATTCGTAGAGTTTACAGCTTCCGCAAGGAAGAACAGGTCGCCTGGTGTTCGCAGCACCGGGCGATTTTTTATTTACAATTCTTAATCAGAGCCCGTAATCCGGGAAAACTTTCCACTAATTCATCTTCCAGATCTGACAGAGTCAGCCAGGAAGATAAAAGCAATTTGTTATCGATTAAAAATTGAAGTATTGGCCGCGGCAGGCCCCGGTCTGGAAACAGCGGCTTCTCGTCAAGAGCGTGCTGGATCAGAGCTGACGCATCAGCGCGATACATCCCGTCAAGCATCGGAACTCCTAACTTTTTCATAAGCTCAAGCTGAGCCTCCGTAACTTCTGGCATTTCCAGTTCATGAGTAAACGGAGGAAGCAAGCCTGTGCGCGCTTCCACATCGGAGATCGCCTCCCAGGAGCCACAAAGAACGCGCCTCGTGTTGCGTCTTCTGGTCCCTGGGTTTTTTCCGGTTATTTTATACCGAAGGATGCGATCATTCGGCAGCTTCACGATTGGAGCCGCAGGTTCGGCTTCGGCTTGCCGCGAGAAAATTCTGCTGAAGAATCCCACGACTACGCCTCCTTTTTACCTGCCCCTTCGTCGTTTCCACCACTGGAGAGAGACGATTCTGCCGCCGCTTTTTTCTGAAGTTCAAGCTGCTGCCGGTATGCTTCGACTTCCGCATCGATGTCGATATCAGGAACCGAAGATCTAGGAGCGGCGTCGGCGGTACCAGAAACGCCAGAGTCTCCGATCGCAGAGCACACATCCATAATAAAATCAAACACATTGTCGCGCTCTTCACGTTTTAGTTTCAAATATTTTTCAAGGAATATGTACTCGCCGTGGCTCAGGTTGAATTTATCAGCCAGAGAATCTAACTCGTCGCACGGTTCCGGGTTAAACATTTCACCGGTCCCATTTCGGAGCCATTCCTCATTGACATTAAATTCTTTACAAATAAGAGAGATCACCGGAGCCGACGGATTACGTCGTCCACTTTCATATCCAGTAATCGTATTCTGAACAGAACCAATTCTGGTAGCGAACGCCTCCTGCGTCAAATCAAGCGATTTTCTTACTTTTTTTATTCGATCGCCAATGTTCATTTTCTCACCTCCACACCTGAATTATAAGCTAAAAATAGCGCACTGTCAACAAAAAATCGCAAAGGCAACAAAAAAGTATTGACAGATACCGCGCTGACAATATATAATAATCGCAGAGACAACAAAACAACGCACCAAACGGAAGGAGGAAACACCATGGCAAAAGCTAAGAGATACACAGCCGAGCAGCTCAGAGACGCTGAGAAGATGGCAGCAACCCTCGCGAACGTTCCGGAGGAAAAGAGAACTCTCGTCATAATGATGACAAACTCATTCATGGCCGGAATGGAAGCACAGAAAGCCATTGACGATACAGCCAAAGCAGCAGCGCTGGCATAAACACACAACTGAATAAGAAGCAAGAGGAAGCATGACACCTCAATAAAAACTGTCTGGTCTGGCGGAGCCGATGCAATAAATCCGCTCGGCGGATAACCGGAGCCTGCGGCCAACCGTCGTAATTGGGAGAGATAGCGTGAGCCCAAGTAAAACAATGGCGGCTAGGAGGCAGATGAGAACACCAGGAGAGAGAACATCCGGAGCATGGACTGGTGGGTGCGTAATACACCCGGATGGCGGCGATGAAACAGACCGCACTGCAGGCAACAGCTATACGGCTACCCCACACAATACTCAGGGAGCAAACAGCGGACAGGTTCTTCTTCAACCCTATGGAGAACCTGTCACAGACTGCCGGGCCCAGCCAAGCCTAGAGAGCAATATAAACAGCTCCGGAAGTCAACTACTAAATTAAAGAATTTATAAGAAGGAAGTGAGTAAGATGCAGAGGTATCAGACAGAGGATGAACGCCGGAAAGCAATGAGAGCTAAGATCAATAAAACAATAAAGAGAGGAAGACGCCGGAAACGAATCATCCGAAGATTGAGGAAGGCAGTGCCAGGAATCTGCATCGGAGTACTTATCGCAGGCATGGGAGCCTGGTGCATAGCAGCTCCACTCCCGGATCCAGACGACTATGAGCCCTACCGATTCCAGGCGGAGAACGGTCAATGGTACACCCAGGAAGAATACGAACAGATGAGCCGAGAAAGAGATGCATACCATCAGCGGGAGCGAGAGGAAGCAGAGAAGGAAGCTCAGATGATCAGAGACTACCAGGAACAGTACCAGAAGGACCAGGAAGCAGAATGGAAGCTCTACCAGGAGCAAATGCGGACAGGGCTGATACATAGCATGGACTTTGATGCAAACGACGCCTACCTGCTAGAGAAGATCGCAATGGCCGAGGCTGAATCAGAGGACACCGAAGGCAAGGCACTGGTCATGCTGGTAGTTCTGAACCGAGTATGGGATGCAAGATTCCCGGACACGATCGAAGAAGTGATCATGCAGGACGGAGCATTCACACCGGTGAGCAATGGCAGATATGACAAGGTGGAGCCGGACGCCGACTGCATGAAGGCAATGGAGCTGATCACAGTAGAACACTGGGATGAAAGTCAAGGAGCCCTCTACTTTGAAAAGGCCAGCGACGAAAGCACCTGGCATAGCAGGAACCTGCAGAAGTTATTCACACACGGAGCGCACACCTTCTACACAGAGAAAGAGTGAGGACAATGGGAATCAGAATGGAAGTCAAGCTGACGGATGGGTACCAGCAGCGCTTCACAAGTGCGTGCCTGGCTCAGATCGGAAGCAGAAAAGAGGTAACGAAGATTGAAAATGGCAATGAAGGACGGAAAGATCATGCTGATCGAAGTGGACAACACACAGATGGCGATCATAAAATCCTGGAACTCAATGAAGTACGACCGGCGCAAGAACATGATGATCGGAGACTGCAGCAAGGAACTGCTGGACAAGCTCTCCAAAATCGTGAGACTGCCACCGGCCATAGAAAGCTACAGGCAGCGATTGGATGAAACACAGCGAGCCGTAGATAAGATGCGAGTCGAGAAGGAACCGGAGGCCCTGGTCAAATACCCGGTGCAGGGCAGTCTTTACGAACACCAGGTGAGAGCAGCCAACATGGCGCTCCTGACGTTCGGTCTCGCAGATCCCAAAGAGGTACTGAAATCAGAATAGGAGGCAACTATGACATACGATGAAATCATCGAACAGCTGGAGATCACCAAGAGCAAAATCAAAGAGATCGCCCGGAACGAATATGGTGGAGAGTCATGGAACGACGACCTGGATGCGCTGACAGAAGCAGCGGACATCGTCGCAGACTACAGCAAAGCAACAGCTCAGGCATCAGAGATGAGCCAGAAGTACGAACAGCCAGCAATGGCGGTCAGACGTGCAGCAGGGCTTTATACCTGCCCGCTTTGCGGCAAGAGAACACAGGTCGGCCACACGCACTGTCACTGGTGCGGAAAGAAGCTCTCCTGGGACAGAGAAGCATACGCAGACCGCGACTACCCACATATGAGCACGAAGGGAGGCAGGAGACGATGATCATACAGTTAGAGATTCCAAAGGAATTCGCAAAAGACTACGCAAACAATAGATTTGATGACTTCTTCAGGAGAGTCTATGCGGATATTGATAACGAAGGAATGTGCGGCAATTACGAAGGCGAAACAGCTCAGATGATGGCGCGCGCGTTCAAAGAATCGAGGTGCCTGGACTATGAGAAAACTCGTTGATGCACCCAGGAAAAAGAAGCAGTGGACCGAGAAAGAGGAAGCCTACCTGCAGGATAAATGGGGCACGGTCTCCATCAAAGGACTGTCCAAAGCTCTCGGCCGATCAGAGAATGCAATCATCGTCAGAGCGCAGCGGCTCGGATGCGGCGCACACTTGGCCGGAGACACAAGGATATCCCTGAACCAGCTCATGCTTGCAATCTACGGAAAGAACATGCTCGGCTACACCAGCGACAGGCTGATCCGGTACGGGCTGCCGGTCAAATGGCACGTAGTGAAGAAGAACCGGTTCAGGGTGATCGACATCGATGCATTCTGGAAATGGGCCGAGGATAACAAGAGCATCCTGGACTTCTCCCGGTTTGAGAAATACGGTCTCGGAGCAGAACCGGACTGGGTGGATGTGAAGCGCAAGGCAGATTATAAAAAGCTGCAGCTTCACGGCCAGCACAACGCAGCATGGACGAAGACGGAAGACGACAAGCTCCGGTACCTGCTCAGCAAAGGGACATATACATACAGCGACCTGGCAGCAGAGCTGAGACATTCGGAAGGAGCTATCAAGCGCAGGATCCTAGACCTTGGAATCAATAAGAAGCCCGTGCGGTGCCCCCCCCGAAAATGGACGGAGGACGAGGTGGAAACCTTATGCCGCATGGTAGACGAAGGCTACGATTTCACACTGATCGCAGAGAAGCTGAACCGGACAGCGCTGGCCACGCGCGGAAAATACGAGCGGCTGCAGAATCCGGAATATAACAAACGATACAACCGCGGGCAGAATGAGGACTACGAATACCAGGGAATCAGAAGCATAAGCGGAAAAGACATCCTGAAAGACAGAGAGCTGATGGATGGAGCCGAGTTCCAGGAGCTGGAGCCGGTAGTAAATAAGTGAAGGAGGAAAGTAAATGGCAGCCAACACAAATAAGGGCTTCGGTCTTTTATTTGAAATGGGATGCGGCAAGACCAGAACTGCGATTGCCATCGCAGGAGCCGCATATGAAAAAGGCGCGATCCAGAGAGTCCTGGTAATCGCACCAACGTCCGTCGTGTCGGTCTGGCCAAAAGAGATCGCAGAGGTCGCAGATTTCAAAGTGACCTGCAAGGCGCTCCTGGGAACGAAGCAACAGAGGATCCGAATGATTGAAGACCTGCAGGCGTTCCCATTCAAAGCGCTCAAGGTCGCCGTGATCAACTACGAATCAACCTGGAGAGATGGACTGTTTGAGAAGCTCCAGGAATACGACGCTGACCTGATTATATGCGATGAGAGCCAGCGAATCAAGACACACGACGCAGAGCAGAGCAAAGCAATACATAAGCTAGGAGACCAGGCAAGGTACAAGCTCATCCTCTCCGGAACACCGGTACAGAATGACGCAATCGACATCTGGAGTCAGTACCGGTTCCTGGACGCTTCGATCTTCGGCCGGAACTTCTACCAATTCAGAAACCGGTACGCGATCATGGGAGGCTTCAACCGAAAGCAGATCGTCGGATACAAGGACCTGGACGGTCTGATCCGAAAAGAGCATTCGATCGCATTCAGAATCACGAAGGAAGAAGCAATCGACCTGCCGGAGCAGACGTTCATCAAGAGAAAAGTCCAGCTCGGCAAAAAGGAAAAAGACCTATACAACCAGATCAAGCGAAGCAGCTATGCAGAGTTATCCAACGGAGACAAGATCACGGCCACAACCGTACTGACAAGGCTCCTGAGACTGCAGCAGCTGGCCGGAGGTTTCCTGGTCACGGACGACAGCGACAAGCCGGAGCTCGTCAACACAGCGAAGCTGGATGCGCTCCAGGATATCATCGAGGACTACGTACTAGGCGCAGGAAAGAAGCTGGTGATCTTCGCAAGGTTTATCCCGGAAGTAACCGCCATCATGAAAATGATAGATAAGACCTTCCAGAAGACAGGAAAGAAGCAGGTGGCCATCTACGGAGCGATTAAGAAGGAAGACCGCGGACCGATCATCAAACAGTTTCAGGAAGATCCGGACACCGTGATCATCGTCGGACAGATCGACACCCTCGGCGTCGGAGTTACCCTGACAGCTGCAGATACATGCGTCTACTATTCAAAGAACTTCAACTACGCCACGTATGAGCAGAGCCTCTCCAGGATCCACCGAATCGGCCAGAGAAACACATGCACATACATCGACCTGGAGACCGAAGGAACCGTGGATGAGATGATCGGCAAGGCGCTGGCCAGAAAAGAAGACATGGCCAAGACGGTCGTGGATGACTGGCGCGCGTACTTTGAATAGGAGGTAGAGAGATGAAACTGAATGACGTATACACAAAGCCACTGAAAGACGTCGTAGAGGAACTGAACCTCACGGACATGAAGGTTCACACAGACGATGATGGAGAAGTGAGATCCATAGAGCTGAAATATGAGCCGAACAATCGCATCACGAAAGGAGCTCAGTCATGCTATTAAAAGAAATCGGCCGCAAGATAGCTCAGGCATTCAGATTAGCAAGGGCCGCGGACGAGAAGGCAGCGTCCAGCATAGCTGCGGCGCTGGATGCCAAGGCGGAGCAAATAAAGGAATACGAAAAGCGCTTCGAACCAGAACATCCGGAACCGGAACCATTACCAATGCAACAGGTGATTCAATCATTGGCGGCGTATGGATTTAGTACAGATGAAGCAGCATGCGCAATCGCGAAAGCCATGGCACAGAAGCCTTAAGCTGCTGCGCAACCTAACAAACAACTGGCGCAAGATGCACGGTCTGCCGATGCATCGAAAACCTGCATCGTTCAGGAGAAGGAGGAAAGTCAATGAAACAGGAAAGCAGAGTAAATAATCCAAAGCCGTGGATCGCGCAGCTATTCTGCAGACACCATGGCGAGTGGTTCAGAAGACAAGAGCCGTACTTCAACCTGAGCGGCGAGACGCAATATAAAGTCTGCACAAAGTGCGGAAAGAAACTAGATGAGAGATTTATTCCGAACTTTGACGGAAGCTAAGGAGGTGCCTAGATGGGCGGAAGGGCATGGAGCCAGGAGGAACTGATCCGGCTCGAAGAATTAACAGAAACATATCCGCTCGCCACGGTAGCCAGGAAGCTGAACCGGTCGGAAAATGCGGTCTTTCTTAAAAGGCAGCGGCTCGGCATTGGAGGATTTATGGCGAACACAGACATGCTGACCAGGAACACCCTCTCGCGGATCCTGGGAGTTGAGAACCGGACAATCCAATACTGGGAGCGCAAAGGACTGAAAAGCGTCCGAAAGAATCCATACGTGATGTACCGGCAGCAGGACATCATCAGATACATGAAAGAACATCCGGAAGATTGGAATGCGGCCAGAGTAACCGATGACACACTGTTCATGCAGTACCCCTGGTTTAAAGAAAAAAGGAAGAATGACATATCACACAAATACAACTGGACGCAGACCGAAGTAAGCCAGATGAAGATGCTCCGGAAGCAGGGATTCACAATCAGAGAGATCGCAGAGAAGATGAACCGGTCAGAATCAAGTATCAAATACAAACTCTACGGAAGGGAGAAAAGCGATGGCAGAAGTTAAGATTTGGCCGCGAGGCCAAAACGAAACCGGAGGCATCCTGCTGATGCCGATGAAGAAAAACATCCCAAAAGGGCATCCGGAATGGAGCCCGGTAAAATGTCCGATCTGCGGACAGGAATGCTGGAGACCAATGTCAAGACAGGAGCTCCGGCAGAAGAAAATGCAAGCAGCCTGCACAGAGTGCGGACTCAAAATAGAAAGTAGGAGGACAAACCCATGAAACTGACAGAAATGCTCGGCCAGTACGAAGAACTTCTCGACAAGAAGGATCAGCTGGCCAAAGACACCAAGGACAACAATGCAGCCATCGATAAGCTGAAGGCAGAGATCGCAGAAATGATGATCGACGAAGATATCCCGTCCCAGGGATACGGCGACTACATCTACAGCCTCCAGGATAAGGTCAAATACTCCAAGCGTGGAGAAGCCTACCTGCAGGAACGCGGCCTGGACTTCTTCGAAGTACTCAGAGAACAGGGCCTCGGCGAGCTCATCAAAGAAACCGTCAATGCAGGATCCCTGCAGAGCGCGATGAAAGAAATCGCCGAAGAAAACGACGGAGAGCTGCCGCCGGAGCTGGATGAGGTCGTAAGCAGCTATGAGATGACCGACATCGCCAGACGCAAGTCAACCAACAAAGCACTCAAAAGAGCGAAAGGAGAATAAACCATGGAACAGTTAGAATTTGATTGTCGCCTCGAATCAGAGCGCGAGCTTGAGGAAAACGTAAACATCGCCCTTGAATTTGCCTGCAAGCAGGTCAAGGAAACCAGTAAATCGAAGGTATCGAACCGCCACGACGGATACGGTATCGCTTCAGAATTCTACGCAGGCATGAAGCTCGACCAGAAGAAGGTAGATGAGAGCATGAAAGACTTCCTGCGCATCCTTCCAACAGAGGATGATGCCAAGGCGGTCGAGGCAGCCAGCAGCCTGAAGAATGCAGCAATCGGCCTGGTGCTCCAGGCGACAAAGCTCGCAGCGCAGGCAGACAGAATCATGCACGACTTATACGATGAAGTCAGCAGCTACACCACACCGGTGGAAGATTATCTGGAGGGACAGTTCGAGGACGCAGAAGCGGATCCGGAAGCTGAAGCAGAGGAAGAACAGGAGGACGCTGAGTAATGAGTGAAGCAAACTGCGGAATCTCCGTACACGAAGTAACACAGGTGAGAGTTTCAGATTCAGAAGGCAACGCAATGAACCAGGGCGACACTATCGTCCTGAGAATTGACACCGAAGACATCCTCTGCGTATTCAAAGGAATCGAGAGCGGATACTTCATCACAGAGACGTGCGAGGACGGAATCAGAAACCGCTACCGTGTCAAGAGCATCAAAAAATCCAAAGTAGTAAAGAACGCATCCGTAGATGCAGCAGATGAGGAGGAATAAGAATATGGCAAAAGCAGAACTGACAACCGTGGAAAACTTCAAGATCGTAACCGGCATGGAGGCGATGGATGAGGAACTCAGAGCAGAGCTGGAAGATGAACTCGACGACCTGGACGATGATGGCGGCATCGATGCCAAGCACATCAAGATCCCGTCTGGCGGAGGAAAAGCCTTCGAGGTCGAGACAGACGATCCGGACGATCCGGAGGTCATGAAGGAAGTAACCGGCGTGATTATTTTCACGCATCGCATGAACGCCTACTGGGCGCAGAAATTCGGAGAAGCAGGAGAGGATGGCAATATCAATAAGAACCCGGACTGCAGCTCCATGGATGGAAAACAGGGCATCAACAGAGAAACCGGAGAAATCCGCACCTGCGACACCTGCCCTTATAACCAGTTCGGATCCGACGGAAAAGGCAAGGCCTGCAAGAACATGCGCCGCCTTTACATCATGATGGACAACCGCCCGGACATTTATCTTCTGACAGTGCCGCCAACATCTATCAAGGACGTGAACAAAGCACTGAAGAAAATCATGGGACAGCAGCACATCCCATACAGCCGCATGATCGTGACATTCAAGCTGAACGTGGTAGAGAACGCGGACAAAATCAAATACTCCAAGGTAACGCTGGAAAAGACAGGACTGCTGCCAGAAGCTCTTTATAAGACAACCGCAGAGCTCCGCAAGGCAATGAAGCAGAGCTATGAGAGCGTAGCGATCACAACAGATGACTACAAGGAAGCAGCACCAATGGAAGCAACTCCGGAAGTCGGCCCCGACGGATTCATGCAGGCAGGCGACATCCAGGACGGAGAGCTGCCATTTGACTAAGCCACAGCGCAGGGCGGTTACCACGGCCGCCTTGCAGAATTGGAGGTAAACGATGGCTAAGAACTTAAAGGAATTCATACAGTGCGGAAGGGATCCCGCATACCTGAAGAACGGAGACATCATCACAGAGGAACTCGCCTGGGAGGTCGTCGGCCAGGAAGGATACGCTGACGGATGCCTGGATCAGGAGTTCGAGATCACGCAGAGCCGCATCGTGGAAGACATCATCGGAGGCGAGGGCGTCTATGAAACCATCTACAGAGAGAGCCCGGACCACCCATGGCAATACATCGGACTGTGCGCAGCAGGAAAAGATAAGAACCTCGCGCCGATCCACGCCAAGACAACCTACGTCTGCAGTAAATACAGAGCAAAAAACGAAGTGGAACTGCAGCAGCACATCAGGGACGCCGTGGAAGCATGCCGGGAGGTGCACGAAAGAGGAAACATACCAATCGCGCCGCATCTTTACTGGCCAAGATTCCTGGATGACAACGATCCCCAGGATCGCGACTACGGAATAGCAGCAGGCCTGGAAGCACTGAAGCGCTGCGATGAGATGATCGTAATCATCAGACAGGAAGGTCCGGAAGAAGAATGGATCAGTCAGGGAATGCAGGCTGAAATCGCTGCTGCGGCAAAGATGGGAATCGAGCCGCAGTTCATATACATAGGCAAAGAAAAGAGGTAACACCATGAACACGGCAGAAGTCGATCTCGACCGTTTGGTCGATTATGAAAGAGAATACAGAAGCGTCGTCAAAAGGGCGCAGGTTACCGGAGATCATATGATAGGACTCTGCCCGTTCCATGACGATTCAAAAAACAGCTTCTCAGTAGATCTGAAGACAGGAAGATGGCACTGCTTCAGCGAGGACATCGGCGGCAACTACGTGGACTTTGTGGCCAAGATGAATGGCATCAGCACGAAGGACGCATACAAGCGAATCATGGAAGACTACCATGTGGAGATGCCAGAAAAAGAAAAACCTGCAGCATCCCGCCGGAGCTATTCGATGGAGCAGTACGCCTTCGAAAAAAGGCTCCCGGTGGAATTCCTCCGGGACACATGCCACATCAGCAACGACAAAGAAAGAAAAGACCAGACCACATACATGAAGATCCCGTACCTGAAAGAAGACGGAACCGAGGCAACCTATAGAAAGAGGTTCGCAGGTAAGGAATTCAGATGGAGATACGGCAGCAGTGGAAAGATATGCCTCTACGGAGAATGGAGGCTCCCGCAGATGCGACAGAGCGGATACGCCTGCCTGGTCGAAGGAGAGTCCGACACGCAGAGCATGTGGTACATGGAAATCAGCACCCTCGGAGTGCCGGGAGCCTCCATGTTCAAGCCGAACATGAGCGACCAGCTCCAGGACTTAAAGCTATACATCCACCAGGAACCGGACCAGGGCGGCGAAACGTTCATGCGGAAAGTCATTCAGGGACTCCGGGAAGGTGGATTCATTGGCAAGGTTTACAAATTCAGCTGCAGCACACTAGGCGGAATCAAGGATCCGAGCGACGTCTTCATCAAATTCGGAAAAGAGGAAGGCGCAGCCAAGATCCAGAAGCTCCTGGAGCGGGCAGAAGAAATAGACCTGGCAGAACCAGACGTGATACCGGAATCCATCAAAGGAGCACCGGTCAATCTCCGCCAGCCGGAAGGTTGGATTTATTCAGACAAAGGAATCAGCCACATAGATGAGAAGACATACGGACCGGTCATGGTCTGCAGAACACCGATCATCCTGACGCAGCGGCTCCGAAGCCTGGAAACCGGAGAAGAAAAAATAGAGATCGCATTCAAGAGAGACGATGAGTGGCACAGAGCAATCTACCCACGATCAACGATCTTCACAGCCAGAGGCATCACTGTCCTGGCAGACCTTGGATGCACAGTAACAAGCGAAAACGCAAAGCAGGTCGTCCGTTTTTTATCGGCTCTGGAGGCAGAGAACATCGACATCATCACGAAAGCAGATGCAACGTCCAGCTTCGGATGGCAGCCAGGGAAGCGATTCATCCCAGGACACGACAAAGACATTGTTCTGGACATTGATCCATCACAGAAGGGAATGGCCGCGGCATACTGCCAGACCGGATCCTTTGACAAATGGAAAGACACCATGCAGCCGCACCGAGAACGTGACAAGTTCCGGTTCATACTGGCCGCAGCGTTCGCAGCCCCCCTGCTGCGGATCATCAAACAGAGAATTTTCTTCGTATACAACTGGGGATCCAGTAAAGGAGGAAAGACCGCCGGATTAAAAGCAGCACTGTCAGCCTGGGGAGATCCGGAACGACTCATGGTAAACTTTAACGCCACCCAGGTCGGCCTGGAGCGAACCGCTGCATTTTACTGCGACCTGCCACTCGGCATCGATGAGAGACAGCTGGCCGGAAAGAATCAGGAAGGACTGGAGAAGACAATCTACATGATCGCATCCGGTACCGGAAAGATCAGAGGCGCAAAGGGCGGCGGCCTGCAGACAATGAGACAATGGAGAACCGTAGCCATGGCAACCGGCGAGGAACCACTCTCCACAGATACATCACAGACAGGTGTCAGTACCCGTGTGCTGGAAATCTACGGCGGACCATTTGAGACAGAAGAACAGGCCAGCCTCATGCACCAGGAATCAACGCAGAACTTCGGATGGGCGGGCCCGGAATTCATCGAACACGTCCTGAAGGTTTCAGAGAAAAGCATCTGCGATAAATACGATGAGATGCTGCGATACGTGATGAGCATAGCAAAGGGAAAGAGCGGAAGCCATGTGGCCGGAATCAGTGCGGTCGCTCTGGCCGATGCCATGATAGATACATGGTTCTTTGATAGCCAGGACGCACCGGAGCCCGAAGTGGATCCGAAAAAGGAAGAAGGGAAAGACGATGAAAAACAGATAACAATCAACCAGGAGTCCTGGAACAGAGCCAAGAGGATGGCAGCGTCCATCCTTCAGGAACAGATCGCAGCAGCATCCGGAGACGTAAACGAAAACGCCGTGCAGTTCATCACCGACTGGGTAATCTCCAACAAGGCATACTTCGGAGAAAAGGCCATCGGAACATGCCTCGGCACCATGAGCGAATCCGGAAACGTGGCGTATATCTTCCCATCAACACTGAACCAGGCGCTGACCAAGGCAGGATACAGTCCAAGGAAGACGCTCAAATACATGGCAGACAATGGACTGATCGCCACGGCAAGCGAAGGATCCGACTCGAAGCAGCGATACTCAGTGAAGCGACGATTTGACGGAAGAAGCTGCAGGTTCGTGGAATTCAAGATCGGACAGTTCAGCGAAAAGGACGACGACATCGAATCTGAAGCTGATAAATACGAGCAGGAATCATTCACGGATTCAGATGGATTCATGAGCGTGCCGGAAGGCATGGAAGAAGAACTGCCATTCAAATAACAGGTGCAAAAATCGCCTGAAAATGTTCCCACTCAAAAAAGTGGGAACGCGAGTGGGAACGCAAGTGGGAACGCAAGAAACCCAGCAACCGCGCGGCTCTTAATAGATATGTTCCCACTGTTCCCACTAATTCCCACTTATTTATTGTTTCGTGGAAAATTTTACACACGATGCACGAATTTCATGCATCACATGCAAAATTCTATAAAAACATGGTGTGTATTTCAAAAA
Organism: Blautia ammoniilytica; assembly: GCF_025566965.1. Classification (NCBI taxonomy): domain Bacteria; kingdom Bacillati; phylum Bacillota; class Clostridia; order Lachnospirales; family Lachnospiraceae; genus Blautia; species Blautia ammoniilytica. The sequence continues at coordinate 17,592 of NZ_JAOQJL010000018.1, forward strand.
AGTGGGAACAGTGGGAACACCCAGCGCAACCCGCGTAAAATAAGGGTTTGTCACGTTCCCACTCACAAAATGCAGAAGTGGGAACAGGAAGGAGTGGGAATGGTGGAATTAGACCTGAAAAAACTAAACCAGGACATCGCAACCCTGCGTAAAAACAGGGAAAACGTGCCGCTGGAACTCCTGAAAACCAAATATAAAAAGCCTTATGCAAAATTGAAAGAGGAAATCCGTGCACAATTTGAGATTTACATGAAACACATCATCGTGCTCGGAATTTTGAAAACAGGTCCGGATCTAACTGGAGCGAAAGCCAAAAGCATGGTCGAACAGATTCAGAAAATCATCGATGAGGAAAAGGCAGCAGGGCACCAGAAGGAAGTCACGCGTGCAGTATTTGAAGAATTCAATCTGACAAAAGCAGAGAACCTGGCCTGCGGATATTACACAGACCGAGTCAAGTATGAAATATACGCGCCATACTGGCTGGAGCACATCCACCAGGAACCGGACGGAAAAGTGACAAGCGACCTGCTGCCAGGCATGACATGGCACCCGGAAGCGGGCGTGTGGGTTTCCTTTTCAGAGCCATCGTTCACTTTGATGATGCCGCCCACCCAGGCAGGAATCGATGCGCAGCATAAGGAAGACACGGAGAGATTCAAAAAATATTTGAAAGAGGTGAGGCAGGAATGAACTACCAGGGAAACAACCCGGAAGGATATCCGGATCCGACAGCCAACCAGGCAGTAGGAATCGTATCCAGGGAAGAAAAGGAAACTGCGAAAGCAAAGAAGCGGGCAACCAGGGAGTATGACATCAGAGCAGCCATGAAAGCAATCAGAGCGATCGCCGGAGCATACGGACTGACGATCGAGAACAGGATCACATTTAAGGACAAAGAAACGGAGGAAATATTCAGATGACCAACAAGGAAAGATTTATCGAATTATTAAGAAGCACAAAGAGAGAAGGAATCGAGAAGCTCATCGACTTCCTGGAGAAGACCGACTTCTTCACAGCACCGGCGTCAACCAGATTCCATATGAGCTGCGAGGGAGGACTGCTGCAGCATTCGCTCAATGTTTACGACTGCCTGGCTGGCCTCGGAACCACGACCGGAGACGTTCAGGAATTCCAGGCTGCAGGTATGAGATTAGACTCCATCCCGCAGGAATCCATCATCATCGTGGCGCTGCTCCATGACCTCTGCAAGGTGAACTTCTACGCAACCGAGATGCGCTGGAGAAAAGATGCGAACCAGAAGTGGGAACAGTATCCGGTCTACACCGTGAACGACCGCAACCCATACGGACACGGAGAAAAATCAGTCATGATGGCATCAGAGTTTATCCACCTGACAATGGAGGAACGATACGCAATCAGATGGCACATGGGAATGAGCGAAGCCAATATCATCCAGACATACTGCCAGGCCGCAGAGAAATACCCGCTGGTATTATTCACGCACATGGCAGACCAGATGGCCACAAGCTACCTGGAGACCAACACCGGAAACAAGAAACCGGAAGACGTCTACCTCGGAACAGAACCGGCAGCGCAGGATCCGGAAGAATTCGCAGAGGCAGAGCCTATCTAACAGGAGGGCAGCCATGAACACAGAAAGAGACGACAGAGAGCAGATTGAGGCCATCAGAAAGATGATGGCCGAAAAGGAGGAAAAGAAGCGTGCTAGAGAAATACGAAAAAGACTTCGACGAAAACGAATTCATGCTTTCTTTCATGGAAAGAAAGCAGATAAGCACTAAGAAGCAGGCGCTGGCTGAGCTTCGGAAGCTGATCAAGAAGGAAGGCTACTACCAGACGAAGATCAAGGAAGCCCTGAAGAAACGATACCCGGATGCCTTCGTGGCCAAGATCTCCCAGGGAGCATACAGCCAGGCAGGCATCCCGGACGTCATGTTCATAAAGGATGGTCACTACTTCGGATTTGAGGTCAAGCGTCCAGTCGTCGGAATCAGATCCAAGCTGCAGGAGGAGACAGCCAGGATGATCCAGGCCGCAGGCGGAACCGCAGCGTTCGTCTGCTGGCCAGAGGAAGCAATCAGAGAGGTGGAAGAATATGAAAAGAGCCAAAGATAAATACATGATCAACCGCACCAAATACAAAGACATCAAGAGATATGACCACAAGCAGATGGAAGACTTTCTGACAGACGTCTACAAGAACGGATATGCAGACGGAAAAGAATCCGTGCCCGGAGTAGAGCTTCAGGACGTGGAAAAAGCGCTGCAGGGCGTCAAGGGCATCGGGCCGATCGTGTGGAACAGAATCAAGGAACGTCTGGCCGAGCTTTTCAGAAAGGAGCAGTCATGAAAGCACTAACCATTATACAGCCATGGGCGACACTGATCGCAAGCGGTCACAAAATGAACGAAACGAGATCCTGGAAAACCAACTATCGCGGGGAAGTTTTAATCCACGCAGGGAAGAACCCGAAGGACTATACAAGCGGATGCTACATTGACGATCCGGATGGCCGACATTTCCAGGAAGCTGGAATCACACCGAATAACTTCGAGGACCTGCCAAGAGGATCAATCATCGGAAAAGCAACCCTCGTAAATTGCATCCACATCAATAAGGAGTTCAGAGATCACCTGAAAAGAAGCAATCCCGCAGAGTATGCGTTCGGAGACTACCGGATAGGAAGATACGCGTGGGTGTTTGAAAATCCGGTGCTATTTGAAAAACCAATACCGGCAAGGGGAAGACAGGGATTGTGGAACTGGGAGGATGACGCCAATGAGTAAAAGAGAGTCGATAAACCAGGAACCGCTCACCATTAAAGAACTGAAGACAATGGCTGGACTTCCGGTCTGGTGCCCGGAGGAAGAAGCATATGGAATCGTGATGTGCGATAAAATCGGACAATGGGCTGGAATCCCATTCTTGCACGGAGTCTGGTACAGCGACGATGACGGAGTAGGCGTGGAATTCAACCACAACATCATCGGAAGAAAGCTGAAATGCTTCAGAGTAGAGGACAAGAAAGAGATCGCCATGCCGCTGCAGAACAAAGAGATCGGCTTCGGAGACCAGACGCTGGCATGCCCGAACTGCGGTCAGAGCGCCATAGTGAATCCGTTCAGAAAAGACAGAGAGATCTATCCATACTGCCCGTGGTGCGGTCAGAAGCTAAAGGAGGCAGAAGATGAGCAGACAGAGTAGAGAACTGAAGAAACAGCAGGAAAGAGCCAAGAAGTACGGATGCGACGGAAGATGCTACTGGAGCACCGGAATGTGCCCAAGCGTCGAGATCTGCGACGAAACCAGAGTCGGAGAAGCCATCGCAACGGCGATCGGGCTGATCACAGTCTTAGCAATGATAGCCATGGTTCCAATCATCGTGATCGGCGGAGCGATCATGCTGATCTGGTCGATATTTGCAGGATAAGGAGGGAAAAGGAATGGAGAACGATAAAATTCATGATTACACAGACGCATACCTGGAAAGCTACCTGAGAGCGCTGGACAAGACGCACAATCCAGATCTGGCCATTCAGACAGCGATGGGCGTCACTATGGTTTTAAGAATGATCGATGCGCAGAACGAACCGAAGCAGCCAGCGCAGCCGCAGATCAATCCAATGGCGGCGCTTTTTGGAGCCATGATGCAACAGGCAGCGCAGAACCAGCAAGAGGAAGGCAGCGAGATCGAGAGCGACGACGATGAATAAGTCGAAAAAATACAGTGAAATCATTCTCCTGGGGCAGATGCTCCAGGAGAGAAAGATCGAGCATGAGCAGCACGACCTATACGACGGATATCAGATCATAGTCCCGCTGCCGGAACCAACGAAGGAAATATCCGTCATAGAGCACCAGTGCAGCTACGGAAGCATCATGAACTTATTGGAGATATGGGCCGATGGATCGATTCAAGGATACCTGTCGGCAAAGCAGACGCTAAGAATCATCGAGCGCGTAAAAGCCAGGGAATCTCCCCGGTAACAAGCTCGGAAATCAAAGAAAAGGAGAGAAATGCGATGCAGGAAATCAACGAAGAATTGGAGAACGATAGATCAGTATTAGAATGGATGCTCGGCCAGTATGTCCGAGCGAAGCGCCGAAAAAAACAGCTAGAGGTCCGGCTTCTTGAGATCAATGCTGAGCGTGACTCTCCGATCGGAGGGCAGGGATACGATCCACTGCCGAGAAGTGGAGGCAACAGCGAAGGCGCAGCCGGAATCCTTATGAAGCTGGCCGACATTGAAGACAGGATCTACGAGCAGAAAGCCAAGGCCGATAAATCCATGGTCAGCGTGGCAACGATCCTGAATTTTTTACCGGAGGAATCTATGGAGCGCGAGATCTGCGAGCTCCGCCACATCGATGGCCATGAATGGGGAGAGATCGCAGAGGGAATCCCGATGTCAAAAAGCCAGTGCCACAGAATCCACAAGGCCGCCATGTACGAGCTCCTGGAATTTAACTACGTGAAAGAACTTGTCACGGAGAACCGGGAATCGTATGAATATTACATCGAGAAAAAAGAGGAAGCCAGATACCGCCGCGAAAATCAGGCCAGGAAAAATGCCGGGAAATTTTCTCCGGAAAAATCTACGCGAAAAAATCCGGAGAAAAAAATCCAGCCTTTGAGGCCCGGAAAATCTGGCCGGAAATTTTAAGGCGAAAATAAAGCCCGAAAAAAGCCTGGAAATACATAGCCGAAAAAAACAGGCGAAAATAAAGCGCTTTTTCAGAGGCCCATATAAGGCCCGAAATACAAGGCCGCAAAATAGGCCCATATAGCAGGGGCTTATACGAGGCCTATACACAAGGCCACGGCACAAGCCAAGTCCACAGGGCAGGCATAGCAGGCCCACACACCAGGGAGCAGGGCAGAGCACAGCCCCACAGCACCAGGCCACAGGGACACAGGCAGGCCAGGAGAGCAGGGCACACAGCAAGGCCAGGCTCACGCACACACCCAGCAGCCACGCTCGCAGCACGCACAGCACAGGGCAGCCAGGGCACCAAGGCAAGCAGCACACCTGCATCAGATGAAAGATGCGACACCATGCACCACTTGCATGTGGTATAGTAGTAGCATCGAGGCAGGCGGATGAGAGAGACAGACGCACCAAGGCATAGAGCGAACATTCTGCAATCTAAACAAACAGAAGCAGCACCACATCGAAAGAGATCAGCACAAGAGCTGGTCTCTTTTGCTTTGTCAGTAATGCACAAATCATAGGTACTACTTTTGTTTAATTTTTACAGCGGGGCGAGGAAGGCCCGATGCTTTCCCGGATATGACCTTAATTTTTTTTCGCGTTTCGTTACGCCCAGCCCGGTACATCAAGGAATTTATAACAGATTGGAGGCAGATCGGATGACAACAGAAATGAAAATGGAGACACGAAGCCTGGCCAGCTTGCGCCCGGCGGAATACAACCCAAGAGTCCAGCTGCAGCCAGCCGATCCAGAATATCAGAACATCAAGCGTAGCATTGAGACCTTCGGATACGTGGATCCGATCATCATAAACCAGGACGGAACCATCATCGGAGGCCACCAGCGCTACAACGTTATGAAGGACCTCGGATACACCGAGGCGCAGGTCGTCGTGGTCGATCTGGACAAGAATAATGAGAAGGCGCTCAATATTGCGCTGAACAAAATCACAGGAGAATGGGATGAGATCAAGCTGAAAGACCTGCTGCTCGACCTCGATCTCAATGATTACGATCTGACAGCGACCGGTTTCAGTTCCAAAGAGGTCGAAGACCTCGTGATCCGACTCGACAAGGACGTGGAAGCCGAAGATGACGACTTCGATGCCGACGCAGACTATGAATCCATCGAGGAACCGGTCACCCAGCGCGGAGACATCTGGATCCTGGGAGACCACAGACTCATGTGTGGAGATTCCACCGACCTCGGCGACGTCAACACCCTGATGGGCGGCGAGGAAGCAGACCTCGTGATCACGGATCCGCCGTACAACGTCAACTACAAGGACGGATCCATCAAAAACGACAACATGGACGAGGGGTCCTTTGAGGATTTCCTTCAGAATGCATTCCTGGCCATGTTCGAGAACATGAAACCAGGAGCCGCAGCGTACATATTCCACGCAGACAGCGAAGGCCTGGCGTTCAGGCGTGCATTCAGAGATGCCGGATTCAAGCTGGCAGAGTGTCTGATATGGGAAAAGAACTCCTTCGTGCTCGGCCGCCAGGATTACCAATGGCGCCACGAACCAATCCTCTACGGATGGAAAGAAGGCGCTGCGCATTACTTCATCGACGACCGAAGCCAGGACACAATCCTCCTGGAAGATGAACTCGACCTGGAATCCATGAAGAAAGAAGACCTGATCACATACATCAATCAGATCATCGCCCAGTACAAAGACCAGACGACCGTCCTCTTTGAGAAGAAGCCGACAAAGAACGACGTGCATCCAACAATGAAGCCGGTAAACCTGGTCGGAAGACTGATGCGGAACTCCAGCAAGCCAGGATGGAACGTCCTCGATTTATTCGGAGGCAGCGGATCCACACTCATGGCAGCAGAGCAGATCGGCCGCCGGGCGTTTCTAATGGAGCTTGATGAGAAGTTCTGCGACGTAATCGTCCACCGATGGGAAGAATTCACAGGAAAGAAGGCTGTAAGAGCCGGGAAGTTGGAGGTGAGCCTATGATGAACCAATATGAAATCATGGCCGAAATTTTGCGGGGGGGGGTACGCTCAGATGAGTGATGGAGAAGTAAAAGGCAGCTTTTATCGGACAGAGATCATCGCGCAGCTTTTCGGAGTGACCGTCCGCCGCGTGCAGCAGCTCACCCAGGAAGGCATCATATCCACCACCAAGATCCTGGAAGATGGAAAGAGCGTCCGAAGATACGACCTCGTGCCTACGATCCAGGCATACGTCAAATACCTATCAGACAAGGCCTACGGAAAGCAGCACCGTACCGATAAGGAGATCGAACTCAGGGAACAGAAGATGCAGGCCGACATCGCCCTGAAGGAGAGCCAAGGAGAACTGCATAGATTGAAGACCGAGATAGCAGCCGGTCAGTACATTAGCGTAGAAGAAGTAAAACTCGACTACGCTAAATTTTTTGTTGTATTTAAAAAATTCGCTATGAGCATACCGGCCAGGGTAACCGGGATGCTTTCAGGACAGATGGAACCGTCTGAACTGAGGCGATGCGAAAAGGAGATAGCCGCGGAAGTAAACAGACTGCTCGGAGCGTTTGTCATTGCCGGAATAGTGGGACCAGAGGATGTGAAGAAAGATGGCACCCTTAAAGAAGAAAAGAATACAGATTCGTAAATTTCCAGTCACACAATACCAGGCAGACGCACTCAAGCAGCTCTGCCCGCCTGAGAACATAACCGTTTCAGAGTGGGCAGAAAACTACAGAGTCCTAGACTCAAAGACATCCGCCCTCCCAGGACCATGGCGAAATGACAAGACGCCGTACCTGAAGGAGATCATGGATGAGCTCATCAATTACGACACGGAAAGAATTATCTTCGTAAAACCGACACAGGTCGGAGGAACCGAAGCCCTTCAGAACATGCTCGGATACGTTATCCAGCAGGATCCATCCCCGACCATGATCGTCTACCCAACAGACATCCTGGCCAAGAGTATCAGCGAGAACCGACTGGAACCAATGATCATGGCAACCAGGACGCTGAAATCGCTTTACAACAAAAACGAATCATCGCAGCTGGAGCTGCAGTTTGATGGAATGTACCTGTCGCTGGCCGGATCCAACTCGCCATCGTCCCTGGCGTCGAAGGCGATCAAGTACCTGTTCCTGGATGAGGTGGATAAATACCCAGGATCATCCAAGAAAGAGTCGGATCCAATCTCACTGGCGATGGAGAGAACCAAGACCTTCCGAAACAGGAAGATCTACATGACGTCAACGCCAACTCTGGCCACCGGCCATATTTGGAAGGCACTCATGGATGCGGATATCGAAAAGCATTACTTCATACCGTGCCCGCACTGCGGATCCATGATAGAGCTCACGTTTCAGAATTTGAAGTTTCCATCCGGGGACGACCTGAGCAACCAGGACAGAGCCGACATGGCAGTCTACCGGTGCCAGGAATGCGGCGGAGACATCACGGACCAGGACAAGGAACAGATGCTCCGATACGGAGAGTGGAAGACTGTGCGCGAGAATTCAAAGTACAACCGCAAGGTAGGATTTTGGATCAACACACTTTATAGTCCGTTCGTCCGCTTTTCAGAAATCGTGAAAGAATTCCTAGACAGCAAGGACGATCCGGACAAGCTGCAGAACTTCACGAACTCATGGCTCGCAGAACCATGGGAAGACACCAAGCTGAAGACATCGGCCGACACCGTCCTGGAACGTCAGACAGAACGGCCGGAATTCACAGCGCCAAGCTGGACGAAGTTCCTGACTGCAGGAGTGGACGTTCAGGAGACATCGCTCTACTGGACCATACGAGCGTGGGGCAGCTACATCACGAGCCAGAACATCGCGCACGGCCAGGCGTTATCCTTCCAGGACATCGAGCAGATCATGAATACGCCGTACTTCACAGAAGACGGAGACCAGCTGATCGTGGCATTATGCCTGATCGACTCCGGATACGACGCAGACAGCACGTATGACTTCTGTGCCCTGAATTCAGAATGGGCGCTGCCGGTCAAGGGTTCCAACAACCCGATGCTATCACACTTCAAGCTATCGAAGATCAACAAGCAAGGAAGCCAGGCATACGGAATGAACCTGGTGCTAGTTGATGGCGACAAGTACAAGGACATGATCGCCGGTCGAATGAAGAAGCCAAACGGCCGCGGAAGCTGGATGGTCTTTGAAGGATGCGACAGAGAATACGCCGAGCAGGTAACCGCAGAGCACAAGGTCAATGTCAAATCCGGAAACCGAACCGTTCAGAGATGGGTGCCAAAGCGCAGCCACATCGACAACCACTACCTGGATGCAGAGGTATATGCGCTGGCAGCAGCTGATATCTCCGGAGTCAGAACACTACACCTGCAGGACGAAGCTGAGGCCAAAGCCAAGGCGGAGCGTCCGGAGGAAGCATACGCTCCGGAGGAAACATGGATCAAGCAAAACGAGAACTGGATATAGGAGGAACGACATGAGTGAAGAAAGCAAAGAGCTCGACGGTAACGTCAGCACCGCCGAGCTGCTCGGAGAAGTCAAAACAGCAATCCGAAAAATTCTGATCGGCGGCCAGTCTTATCAGATCGGTAGCCGTAAGCTGACAAGAGCCGACCTCTACCAGCTCAGGAAGCTGAAAGAGGAACTGGAGGCAGAGATAGCCGCAGAGGGCGACACCAGTCTCCTGGACAACACATACGTCGCCTTTTTTGATGGGAGGTGATGGACCAAATGAGCTGGCTAGATAACGTCGTCGCATGGATCAGCCCGGAAGCGGGAGCAAAGCGTGCGGCATGGCGTGCAACATACAACGAACTGCGTAACTATGACGCAGGCAACAACTCCAGACTGAATGCAGGATGGAGAGCGGCAAACTACTCCGCAGAAATGACGGACAGAACGTCCAGAGACACCATCAGAGCCAGAGCGCGAGACCTGGAGAGAAACTCCGACATCGCGAATTCACTGATATCAGCATACAAGCGAAACGTCATCGGCGCAGGCTACAATCTGCAGGCCAAGACGAAGAACGCAAAGCTGAATGCAGACATCGAGAAGCTCTGGAAAAAATGGTGCAAAGCAAGGAACTGCGATGTGACCGGAACGCAGACCTTGAACCAGATACTCCGAATGGCAGTGACCAGGAAGAAGGTGGATGGAGGAATTCTATTCGTGAAGGTTTACACCAACGACGGAATGATCCCGTTCAAACTTCAGATGATCGAGGTTGATGAGCTCGACACTCTCCAGGTTGGAGAGACAGCCGGAGGAAACCGAATCGTCGGAGGTATTGAGTACAACAAATACAACAGACCGGTCGCATATTGGATCAGGCAGTACGGCATCGACGGATTCTCGCTGGAGAAGCCAAGAAGAATCGATGCAAATGATGTGATTTTTTATTACACAAAGCGCCGCCCTTCTCAGATCAGAGAAATGTCCGATATGAGCCAGACAGCAACCAGAATCCGTGACACAAACGAATTCATGACTGCAGTATCCGTCAAGGAACGAATCGCAGCCTGCCTGTCTGTTTTCATAAAAAAGCAGCTGCCGACAGTCGGCATCGGAAGAAATGCAGCGACGGAAAACGTCGGAAAGCATGAGTACGATGGAAAGACGCTGACACCTGGAATGATTAAAGAGCTCAATGCCGGAGATGAAGTCCAGGTCGTAAATCCGACCGGCCAGGGAAGCGATGCTACATCCTTCACGAAGCTGCAGCAGCGTATGATCGGAGCAGGTCAGGGACTCTCATACGAGGCGACATCCCGCGACATGAGCGAGACCAACTACGCATCCGCAAGACAGGGAGCCATCGAGGATGAGATGACCTACCAGGAGGAAGTCGAAGCAATTCTGGCCATTCTCGATGAGATTTATGAGACATTCGTGATCAGCTGCTATCTGGCAGGACTGATCAAGGTAAACAAAGACTTCTGGACAAAGAAGGATGACTACCTGGAGCACGGATGGATCAAGAGCCCTAAGAAGTGGATCGATCCACTGAAGGAATCCAGCGCAAACAAGACCGCGCTGAATACCGGACAGAAGACATACAAAGAGATCGCTGCCGAGAACGGCCGCGACTGGAAGCAGCAGATCGATGACAACCTGGAAGTAATCGAGTATGCGAAAAAGAAAGGCTATGACTTAGGAGGTGTGATATTCGATGGCAAACTCGGATCAGAAAAAGAAGAAGAACCGAAGCCAGAGCCGCCAAAACCGGATGATCAAACCGGAGACGGCCAGGAGGAAGGAACCAACGATGATGACAAGGGCACACAGTCCGGAGACGGAAAAGAAGGTCAGTCAGCATCAGGCGAAGGACAGGAATAGAGGCCTGAGAGAACTGAGAGGTTCAATCAGAGCACTCGAAGGAGATGGCAACGAGCGAACATTCGAGCTGAGCTTCTCATCTGAAGAACCATATACAAGATGGTTCGGACAGGAGATCCTCGACCATTCAGAAGGCTGCGTCGATCTGACCAGACTGAATGAGATCGGATGCGTGCTTTTCAACCATGACCGCGACGAAGTGATCGGCAAGATCACCAAGGCGTGGATAGATAACGGACGCGGAATGGCTACAATCGAATTTGATTCAGACGAAGCGTCCGAAGTGATCTACCAGAAAGTAAAAGGCGGAACCCTCAAAGGCGTATCCGTGGGATACCTGGTAGACGACTGGGAGGAAGTAATGCCAAACAAGACCTCGACGGATGGCAGATTCATGGGACCATGCTCGATCGCTAAGAAGTGGGCGCCTTACGAGATAAGCATCGTTAGTGTCCCAGCAGATCCAACCGTAGGTGTGGGAAGGGAAATGGAGGAAAAATCCGAACCCGGAACACAGGACATCCCACTCGATATCTATGAGCGGCAACTTCAAATAAACAAAAACCGAATGGAGGTAAAAGAAAATGACGATTGAACAGATGATCGCACGTCAGCAGGAATTATTAAACGCTGCCAGATCCGCAGGTCGCAACATGACACGCGAGGAAGCCGCAGAATTTGACTCCCTGCAGAGAAGCATCGACGCAGCTAGAGCAGCTGGTGCTGGCATCGCCCATGGCGGCCAGAGTTCCACTCCTGCTGCACCAGCAAACAACACACCGGAAGGCCAGAGACAGCAGACACCTGCTGCAGGCGAAGGTGGAAACGGCGGACAGGATCCACAGAACGCACAGAGAGCCATCGAGGCAGAAAGACAGAGAATCCGCAGCATTGAGGACCTCTGTACAGAGTTCGGTCTTGATGCCAGATCTTACATCGACAACGGATCTACCGAGGAGCAGGTAAGAGCCGCAGTCCTTGAACACTTGAGAAGCCAGCACTCACCAGTAGCGACCGGCATCCAGGTAACAGATACACAGGAGGATAAGTTCAGACGCGCCGCTGCTGATTCCCTCCTCATGAGAAGCGGCATGACATTAGAGCGTCCGGAAGATGGAGCCAGAAGCCTCATGGGAATGTCAATCAGAGACCTCGCCATCGAGTGTCTGCAGAGAGACGGATCCAGCGAGAGCAACTTAAACCGCAGAAGCTCAGATGAGCTTTACACAATGATGGCCAGAGGTTTCTACAATCCAGAGGCATCCTTCCCGGCAATCCTCGATCAGACAATCGAGAAGGCATACAAGGAAGGATACCGCAAGGTAGCCGTGACCTTTGATAAGTTCACAAAGAAGGGATCCCTGAAGGACTTCAAGAAGCATGACAACTACTACGTAGCTGGACCAGTCGGCGAGTTCTACGAGGTACCGGAGAACGGAGAGCTCAAGCATGACATCTTCAAAGATGACAAGCTCCCTCAGAGACAGCTGAAGACTTACGGCCGCCAGTTCACTCTTTCCAGAAAGGCATTCATCGATGACGACATCGGTCTCGTGACAAGCCTCCCGGCGAGATATGCAGCCGCAGCAAGAAAGACCATCAACAAGCAGGTATACCAGATCCTGATCAACAACTCCAACATTTACGACGGAGCTGCGCTCTTTGGCAAAGAGCACAAGAACCTCCTCGCATCCGGTACCGGAGTAACACAGGAAGCAATGCAGACCATGATCATGGCACTGGCAAACCAGAAGGATCAGTTCGGAGAGAGCATCATCATCAATCCGGCAACCATCGTCGTACCTTCAGGAATGAAGTTCGACATGTACACGCTCTTCTTCAGTCCGACAATTAACACAAGCGACAACACCCAGGCAGTGAACCCACTCTACCAGTACAGAGACAGCATCGAGGTAGTCGAGGATCCGACAATCAACGCATTGTGCGGCGGCCTTGGAAACGTGATGCCATGGTTCCTGATTGGCGATCCTGGAGACACAGACTTCATCGAGGTCGACTACCTGAACGGTCAGGAGATCCCGAACATCAGAAGAATGGAAGCTCCTGGACAGCTTGGATTTATCTGGGATATTTACCTCGACTGGGGTATCTCCGTAATGGACTACCGTGGAGCCGTAAAGAACCCAGGAATCAAGGTCGACACGAAGCTGAAGCTCGTCTAAGAGGAAGGAGGAATAAATCATGGCAACAGCAACATTCTGGCAGAGAGGCGAGACTATCGATCGCATCAATGACACAGCAAAAACCATCCCGGCCAATACCATCCAGGCTATCGGTAAGAGAATCGGAGTCGTAGCGATGGAAGCAGCACCGGGACAGAAATACAGCGTCAATGTGGTAGGCGTTTACAGCTTCCCAAAGAAGGCAAGCGAGGCAATCACTGCAGGCGCCGATGTTTACTGGGACAACACAAACGGAGTGATCACCGCAACAGCCGAGTCCAACATCCTCGCAGGCTACGCTATCGCAGACGCAGCCGCAGCGGACGCGGTCGTATCAATTAAGATCAACGCCTAAATGAAGCTCGTGGCAGTTTATCCGATCTTATACGGAGCACGTCAGTATGAGGTCGGAGATGAGCTTCCTGATTCAGAGATGAAGCAGACCTGGCTGGATGCCGGAACCGCCACCCTGGTAGAGGATGAGCCAGAGGCACCGGCTCCAAGAGCACAGATGCTGACAGCTCAGCCAGGACAGATCGGAATCAGCAATAGTGGCAACGAAGATGACCTCGCTGGAAGAATCCCAAAGAGCATCGAAAGAGCCACTGATCCGGTAAAGAAACCAACCCGGAGCCGAAAAAAATGAGTTTCAAAGACGTAATCGCGTCGGACGTGCACGACACATTCATGAACGCGGATGAGTTCTCAGACATGCATGACCTCAATGGAAAGATGATGCCGGTTCAGGTAGACTCCAACGAACAGATCGAGCGCGAAAAGAGATTCAACCAGCACATGGATGGAATTTATAAAAACCAAAAACTGATCTACGTAGCAGCCACCGACTATGGCCCAATGCCGAAGCAGGGATCCCTGATCCAATTCGACAAGAGGCCATACAAGGTGGCTGATGCTATTTCAGAGGACGGTATCTATTCAATCACACTGGAGGCGAACAGAGCATGATCGAATACCAGGTAGACGAACAGATGCTGGAGGAAGTGCAGGCGAAGCTCGGAGAAATGAGCCGAAAAGCGCCAACGGTAATATCGCGGGCCCTGAATAAAGTAGCAGTCACAGCGAGAGTAGACCTCGCAAATAAAGCGCAGGCGACCTACACGGTAAAATCCGGAGGCTTTAAGAAGGACATGACGATCCGGAAAGCGTCCGCAGGAAGACTGGAAGCGGTGATCCATTCACAAGGCAAGCCGCTCTCAATCACTAAGTTTCACACGACTGCACCGAAGAAAACCGGAGCGAAAGCAAACATCATCAAAGGCAGCGGCCTGAAGCAGCTTATATATGGCAATATCAAAGCCTTTAAAGGACCAAACGGTCAGATTTATCAGAGACGAAGCACCGCCAGGCTGCCAATTAAGAAGCTGAGCTCCAACTCAATCCCGAAGATGATCGGCAACGAGGAAAAGGTATACGGAGTCGTGAAACCATCCATCGACCGGAACCTGCAGCATTACGTGGAGCAGCAAATAGAATTACTCACAAAGTAGGAGGAAGACAATGACACCATGGGACCTTCAGAAATCGCTAATCGCTGAAATCGAGGAACTCCTGGCGCAGATGCAGCTGAAAAATGCTGCAGGAGAGGACGTGTTCGGAGTAAAAGGCTACGAACAGAGGCTGCCGGAGACCACAGACGATGAGGAAGACCAGTCGCAGTTCTTCCCTTACTTCATCGTGAGAATCGAAGAAGGCAACACACCGACGGACGATGAGCCATGGCTCGTCGGAACCACGGTATTATTCGGAATTTGTGACTACGACAAAGAAACGAACGGACACAGAACCATCCTGGAGATGATCACAAAGATTACAAACCGGTTCCTGGAAAGACCGCTCCTGGATAGCAAATTCAGAGCAAACCAGAACGTGAGCTTTGCACTTCAGGATGAGGACACGTATCCGTTTTACTTCGGAGCCATAGATATCAAATTCTACGTACCAAAAATAGGAAGGAGCGATGACTGGTCATGAGCGAATCAGTAAAGGCGCCGGAGACAAAAGCACCGGCAAAAAAGACACAGGCAGTGACGGAGGCAAAGACTGAAGCAGTCCTCTACGTAGGACCAACAATCAGTGGAATCGCCATCACCGGCACAGTCTACACGACAATCCCGGAGGCAGCGAAAGCAGCCAAAGCGGATGCACCAATGATCCTGAACCTTTTCATTCCGATCAGAGAATACGGCGAGGCCGAGAGAATGATCAGAGAAAAGAGAGGATACGTATACAGCGCTTACGCAGAAGCGCAGAAATTCAAACTTGAAAGAGGAGGTAAGAACTAATGAGCATCAGACATGGAGTTTATATCCAGGAAGAAGCTACAGCCGTTCAGGTACCGAAGACCGGCAACAGCTCCGTCCAGGTAGTCGTCGGAACAGCTCCGGTCAATATGGCCGAGAATCCAAGCGAAGCCGTGAACGTTCCAATTCTTGCGAATTCAGGAACTGAAGCCATGGCAGCACTCGGATATTCCGTAGACTTTAAGAATTTCACACTTTGCCAGACGATGTTCGCAACATCAAACCTGTTCCAGGTTAGTCCGGTCGTTTACATCAACGTCCTGGATCCGGCAAAGCACAACAAGGAACTCGCAGAGGCAGAGTACCAGGTAAACCAGAAGCAGGCAGTGATCGAGAAAGAAGGCATCATCCTCGAAGGGCTCACCGTCAAGAATTCAACCGGCGATACAGAGCTCAAGGCTGGCGAGGATTACAGTGCTGCATTTGACAGTACAACTGGATTCCTCACAATCACAATGCTCGCAGGCGGAAAAGGCGCAGCAGCAACAGCCATCAAGGTAAGCGGAAAAGTCATCGATCCGTCCAAGGTTACGAAAGAGGACGTCATCGGAGCCGTGGATCCATCCACAGGGGCTGAGACAGGAGCGCAGGTCATTAGACAGGTATACCCAAGACTCGGCATCGTTCCGGGACTCATTCTCGCACCAGGCTGGTCACAGATCCCGGAGGTCGGTCTTGCACTTGCAGCCAAGGCAGCCAAGATCAATGGCGTATACAGCGCAATGGCACTTCTTGACCTTGATACAGCCAAGGCAAAGAAATACACAGACACCAAGAGCGTGAAAGAGGAATCCGGATACACAAGCCCATTCTGCTATCCGCTCTGGCCATGCGACAGAGTCGGCGAGTACATTCTCGCAAAATCTGCAGTGGCAGGAGCCATGATCCAGTACATGGCATCAGATAACGAGGACGTACCAAACCAGTCACCGTCCAACCATTTACTCGGAGTCGGAGGCCAGTGCCTCGAAGATGGAACGGAAGTATATCTCGACCAGGACCAGGCAAACACGGTCAACGGCTACGGCGTAACCACAGCGATCAACCAGAACGGCTATCGCTTATGGGGTAACTACACCGGAGCGTATCCAGCGAGCTCAGACGCGAAAGATATCTGGTTCGCAGTTCGCCGCATGTTCAGCTGGCAGGGAAATAACTTCATTCAGACATACTTCGATGAAGTCGACGATCCGATGAATAACGTCCTGGTTCAGAGCGTAGTGGACAGCGAGAACATCCGCTGCAGCGCATACGCACCTAAATACTGGGCCGGAGCTTCCATCGAATACAAGTCAGATGACAATCCAAAGACTGCCATCCTGGCCGGAACGATGAAGTTCAGACAGCACATTGCACCGTACACACCAGCGCAGGAAATCGTGGACATCATCGACTACGATACAGACACGCTGGCAGCAGCAGTAGGAGGTAACTAATTATGGCAAGCATTATTCCTGAAGTATTAAACCACTTCAACATTTATAACGGCGCCAATGCCCTCGTCGGAGTATCCGGCGAGGTGGAGCTTCCGGAGCTTGAAGCCATCACGGATACCGTGGAAGGCACCGGAGTGCTCGGCGAGATCGAGGATCCGGTAACTGGACAGTTCTCCAGCGCCACAATCAAGATCCCATTCGCAGTTTTATACAGCGATATGTTCTCCATCGTAAACACTACAGAACCGCCGCTCCTGACACTCAGAGGATCTATGCAGTGCACGGATCCAAAGACCGGAGCAACCGGATACTACCCGATCAGAGTCGTGGTACGAGGCAAAGCCAAGACAACCACACTCGGCAAGGTAGCCAAAGGAAAGAAGATGGAATCAGAGGTCGAGCTTGAGATTTTATACATCAAAGTAGAGATCAACAACGCCGTCGTTTTGGAGCTCGACAAACTGAACTTCGTATTTGTATTAAACGGAAAAGACATGCTGGCGCAGATCAGAAGCCAGTGCTAGATAACAGGAGGAACGCAAAATGAGTGAAAAAGTCACAGAAATCAACAAGCCAGAAGATAACGAGATGAAGCTCAAGCTCAGTAAAGAGTATGACTTCGAAGGACAGAAGATCGGCGAGATCGACCTCAGTGGGCTCGACAATTTGACTGCTGCAGATATGATCCAGGCCAACAAGGTCCTCACAAACAACGGAACCGTGTCGGTTCTTCCAGAGACAACTCTGGAATACGACCTCATCATCGCAGCCGGAGCTTTGAAGATGCCGATCGAGTTCTTTAAGCAGCTGAAGCCAAAGGACGCCCTGGCGCTCAAGAACAGAGTGACATCTTTTTTATTCGGCGAGGAATAAATCCTGCGGACTTCTCAGAGTTGCGGAAATGCTGTCTAACCCTGTCGCTGAACCTCAGCACAGGGTTAGATTATTTTTTGCAAATGAACATCTTTGACCTTATTGATTTATGCGCCGATTTGAAGGAGGTGACACCTAAGAAATGAGCGAATTCGAAGTAGCGATTAAGATCGCCGGAAAATTAGATAAATCGCTGCAGACGTCAGTCAGCAGCGCACAGAAGATGCTCGGCAGCCTTGGAAAAGGCGGTCTGTCTTCCGCATTAACCGGTATCGGAAATGTAATGGAAAGTACCGGAAAAGCGCTCACCACAGGAGTCACGATGCCGGTAATCGCGCTCGGTGCCACATCCGTGAAGGAGTTCGGATCCGTAGATAAGTCCATGAAGCTCGTCCAGGCAACCATGGGATCAACAGATGCCCAGGCCAAACAGCTCGAATCAACAATGAAAAAAGCAGCGGCAAATTCCGTATTCGGAATGCAGGACGCAGCAGACGCAACGCTGAACTTCGCACGCCAGGGTTTCAATGCAAAGCAGGCAGGAGACATGCTGACGCCCGCGCTGAACCTGGCAGCAGGAACGGCGACGGATTTATCAGTCGTAACCGGCGGCCTCGGAAACGCCCTGAAGATGTTCGGCAAGGACTCAAACTACGCAGCGACAGCAGCAGATATCCTATCGACAGCCCAGGCGCAGGCCAACACGACTGTCACGGATTTATTCGACGCCATGGCAACAGCAGGACCGATCTGCAGCTCAGTCGGATGGTCAATGTCCGATCTGGCCGCAATTACTGATATCTTCGGCGATGCCGGAATCAGTGGTGCTGAAGGAGCCACGGCACTGAAAACAGGTCTGGCCAGATTAGCAAGTCCGGCCAAAGACGGAGCTACCTGGATTAAAAAACTAGGCCTGGAGATATTCAATTCAGATGGATCCATGAAAAGCATGGTCGACGTGCAGAAGCAGCTGCATGATAGCTTTCAGGGCTTAACCAGCCAGGAACAGATGAGTGCGGCGGCCGCAATCTTCGGAAAGAACCAGATGGCCAAGTGGATGACGCTGATCAATGCATCACCGGATCAGGTACAGAAATACGCAAGCTCGCTGGAAGGAGCGGCCGGAAGCTCGCAGAAGATGGCAGACGCACTCCTATCCGGAATGGGTGGATCCCTGGAAAAACTGAATTCATCCTTTGACGTTATGAAATATACGGTCGGAGGAATCGCCAGCGAAGTCCTGAAGCCTTTCGTGGACAATTTGACCGGGCTAATTGACAAGTTCAACAACCTAGATCCGTCGATGCAGAAGAACATCGTGAAATGGGTAGGCATTGCAGCCACAGCGGGACCAGTTCTGCTGATCGGCGGTCGACTGTTCAAAATGGCCGGATCCCTGGTGGGAACATTCGGCAAGGTTGGAAAAGCGATCGGAAGCATCGGAAAGAAAACTAAAGGCATGAGCGCACCGCTCAAAGAAGGAAGCAGCGTAATGTCCGCAGCAGCCAAGAATGCGCTCGGATTCGGAATCGGATTCGCGGCCGCAGCCGCAGGCGTGTGGATATTAGTAAAAGCAGCCAAGGAACTCGCTGCAGCGGGACCAGGAGCGCAGATAGCAACCGTCCTGATGGCCGGAGGCATTATCGCATTGATGGCAGTAGCAGCACAGCTCGCACCGAAGCTGCAGGCAGGCACGCAAGGTCTCCTGGCATTCGGAGGTGCAATCTTAATGGCCGGAGCCGGTATGAGTTTGATGGCAATGGCAGCAACACAGGTGGCAGCCGCAGGACCTATGGCATTCGCAAGCCTGGCACTCATGGAAGGCGGCATCATTGCACTATTGGCAGTAGCCGGAGCAATGGGACCACAGCTCGCCGGAGCATCTGCGGGACTTCTTGCATTCGGCGGAGCAGTTCTGATGGCAGCGGCCGGAATGAGCCTCATGGCGATGGCAGCAACACAGGTAGCGGCAGCCGGACCGATGGCAATCGCAGCACTCACAATCATGGAAGTAGGAATGATCGCAATGATGGCAGTAGCCGGAGCGCTCGGACCTGCACTCACAGCAGCATCAGTCGGACTGATTGCATTCGGAGCTTCTATCGTTCTGGCGGCAACAGGATGCCTGATCATGGTCCAGGCGGCGACGCAGATCGCAAGCGCAGGACCGGCAGCGCAGATCGCTCTCGCACTCTTAGCGGCGGGACTGATCGCATTCGGAGCAATAGCCGGAGCCTTGGCGCCAATACTCCTGGCAGGAGCTGCAGCGATCGCAGCACTGGGAGCAGCGCTCACATTAGTAGCAACAGCGGCCATGTTAGGAGCAGCAGCGCTGGCCATTATATCGGTATCGCTTCCGCTTTTATCGACATACGGAGCGACCGGAGCATCGGCAATCCTGACACTTAGCGGAGCACTAACAGCATTCGCAGCATCTGCAGCAGTATGTGGAGCCGGAGCATTAGTGGCAGCCGCAGGACTTCTCGCAATGGCAGCCGGAGCCTTGGCGGCCGGAGCGGGCGTTTTAATGGTTGGAGCTGGAGCCGTGGTACTCGCTGCAGCAATCGCAATGATCGCAGCCGGAGCAACAGCCAGCATGGCTTCATTTATGCTTTTAGCAACAATGGTCCGTTTATTCGGAACCGCAGCACTATCAGCAACAGCACCAATCCTGGCACTCACAGCGGCAATGCTGCCATTCGCGGCGGCCGCACTTGCAATGGCAGCCGGAGCAACGGCAGGAGGCGCAGCCCTTCTGATACTGGCAGCCGGAGCACTAGCCGCATCAGTCGGCATGGTACCACTTGCAGCAGCCCTGGCACTTGCAGCAGCATCGGTGAAAATCATCGGAGCCAGTGCAAAGGCAGCTGGATCGGCGCTTAAATCAATGGCCAAAGGTGCAACAGGAACCGCGGCCAAGATGGCAATCATAGCTGCAGGAGCCGCACCACTTGCAGCAGCCCTGGCACCACTCGCGGTCGCAGCGGCAGCAGCGGCAGCGGCAGTCCTGGCCTTAGCGGCAGGCAGTACAGCGGCGGCAGCAGCAATCATGCTCCTGGCAGCAGGAATCACAATGACAGCCGGAGCGCTGACACTTTGCAGCGCATCAATAACAGCATTCAAAGCAAGCGCGGCAGGAATCAACGCAGTGGCGACACCAACAGCTGCAGCATTCACAAGGATGGCAGTGGCAGTGGCACCGTTCACCGCAGCGATCATAGCGCTGGCCGGACCGATGATGGCAACATCAGCATCCATGGTCGTATTTGCAGGAGGCATCACAGTAGCGGCAGCTTCAGCAACCGCGCTGGCCGTATCCCTGCGGTCGACAATGGCAACACTTGGAACGCTCGGAGCTTTAACCACAGTAGCCATGAATATGGTCACAGTGGCCATCAGAAGCTCCATGACACAGTCGAACCAGGCCGTGGTAACCGGAATCACCGTGATGCGGACAACAACGCAGACCGGAATGACAACCATCGTGGCCGTGACCAGAAACGGCATGACCATGTTCGTGGTGGCGGTCAGAACAGGCGGAAGCCAGGCAGTGGCAGCATGCAGAAGCACAAGCAGCCAGATGGTCGGAGCTTTCTCCGGACTTTCAGGAAGCATGTACAGCGCCGGATCATTCGCGATGGCCGGACTCAGGAACGGTATCGCAGCCGGTGGAGCTGCAGCGATCGCCCAGGCGAGAAGCATAGCCAACCAGGTAGCAGCAACCGTCAACAGCGCTCTGAAGATTCACTCTCCATCAAGAGTCCTGGATCAATCAGGACAGTACGCAGGCCAAGGTCTCGCAGGAGGTATCCAGAAGACCGGAGCACTCGTTCAGAAGGCAGCCAACGAATCACTCGCGCAGCCAGTAATGAACGCAGGATCCAAGACGCTAGAGGCTCCACAGTTTGAAAACCGGTCGAGCGTGATCGGAGACACCGTGAGCGCATTTACTGGACAGAAGCAGTCCGGGAATGGCAACAGCAATGAATCTGCAAGCCAGCAGTTCGTATTCAGTCCAACGTACCGATTCGAGGCGGGCACACCGTCCAAGGAGGACATGGTAGAGGCGAACAGAATGAGCCAGGCAGAATTTAAGAAAATGATGAAAGAATACCTGCGGACGGAAGGCCGCCGGGCATTCGCATAGAAAGGAGGATATAAGTGGCGAACGTTTACTACACAGAAGCAGGAGACACATGGGACAAGATCGCATACGACCAGTATGGATCCGAAAAATTCATGCAACAGCTAATCCTGGCAAACTGGGACAAACTGGACGTGCTTGTATTCTCCGACGGGGAGGAAATCATCCTCCCCGATATCCCCGAAGATGAACTCAACGACACACCGGTATGGAGATCTGATTCAGACAGAGACGATGGAATACCGGCGGCAGATGAAGACGAATCGGAGGTGGAGTAATGGCAGAAGCAAGACGCGTGATCCCGGATATAGACTTCAATGGGAAAAGCGCAAAGAAGTCGCTGGACGGTCTCACGGAGCAGATCGAATACGACGACGTGGCATCCGGAGCCAGCGACACGCTCTCTATTCAGGTCTTCAACAAAGACATGAAATTCTTAAAAGGCTGGCTGCCGAAGAAGGGAGACCGAATCACGGCCAGCCTCACCTTTAAGAATTGGACCAAAGAGGGGGCAGACAAAAAGCTATCATGCGGAGACTTTCTCCTGGATGAGATGAAGATGACCGGAGGTCCGCTCGTGGCCACGCTTGGAGGAATATCAATCCCGACAAACTCGGCCATCAAATCAACTAACAGGACAAAGACCTGGAAGAAAGTCAGCATTAAACAGATCGCCCAGGAGATCGCAAAGAGATACGGCCTGAAGCTCATCTTTGATGGACCGAACTACACCATCAAATCCATAGAGCAGACAGATAAAAGCGACAGCTCATTTTTATATGATTTGTGCAAGGATTACGGTCTCGGAATGAAAGTCTACAAGAGCAAAATCGTGATATGGGGGAAAAGCAAGTACGAAGGCAAAAAAGCCACGGCAACCATAAAGCGCGCAGACTTCATCGGGGATGATTGGGACTACACAGACACACTGGAAGGCACGTACACCGGAGCCCGGACGTCATATAAAAAGGGCAATGACAGCAAGGAAATCAGCATCTATGTCGGACTGGTTGGAGAAAAAGCAAAAGGAGCCCGGACGCTGAAAATCAGCGAGCAGAGCGACAGCGAGAACGACGCCAGATACAAAGCTGCTGCCAAGGTCAACCTGGAGAACGAAAAAGCAACCGTACTCACAGGAACGATATTCGCAAGGCCAGAAATCGTGGCCGGAATCTGCGTAACCGTGAAAGACCTCGGCAAAGCAGACGGAAAATACTTCGTGGACGAAGTGAAGACCAAAGTATCAGACAGCGGAACCACACAAGAGATTCAGCTGCATAAGTGTCAGAAGCAGCTCAAAGGAGATCCGCCACCAGCGCCACCGGCGCCACCAGCACCAGCAAAGAAGACATACAAGGTCGGCGACATTGTAAACTTCCATGGCGGAACACACTACTACAGTTCATATCCAGGAGCGAGAGGCTACAGAGCAAGAGCAGGCAGGGCAAAGATAACGCTCGGACCTAACTGCAGAGGAAACGGCCATGCGCATCCATGGCACCTGATACACGTAGACAGCTCGTCGAACGTTTACGGATGGGTAGACGAGGGAACATTTGACTAGGAGGTAAATCATGGCAGACAGAACCATCAGAATCGGGAAGGTCTCGTCCGTTGATTACGGAAGCGGAATGATTAAGGTCACATATCCGGATCTCGACAATTCCGTGACCGACGACCTCCCTTATTTAACATTCAACGATGAATACAAGATGCCGAAGGTCGGAGCCAGCGTGCTGGTCGTTCATCTTTCCAACGGATCCGCGATGGGAATCGTGGCCGGAACGTACTGGAACAGCAGCCACAAACCACCGGTCAGCGGCAAAGGCGTATACAGAAAAGACCTAGCGCAGGCAATCGGTGAAGCCTTCCTGCAGTATTCAGGAGGCTCGCTGCAGATTCACGCGCCAGCAATCACGCTCGACGCTTCAAGGATCACACTGGCCACAAAGAGCGGAAGCATCACCGCGGCCGAAATCATCAATCACATCAAAGGATAGGAGGTATTCAGATGGCGACATACAAAGTCACAGCGAGGTCTGGGCTCCGCGTGAGAAGCAAGCCGAACGGAACCATCCTGACAGCAATGCCATACGGAACCACAGTATCCGGAGATGGGAAAAAGCAAGGCGGATGGTACCACGTAAAATACAAAGGAAGATGGGGCTGGTCTTATGGCCAATACCTGAAAACGGTCGCAGAGAAAAAGAAGACCGTGGCCAGCATTGCGGCCAAGAAGAAACCGGCCAAAAAGCCAAAGACGAAAAAAGCTAACAGCAAAAAGAAAACAGACACCAAGAAGAAGACCGACGAATCAAAGAACCGCGCAAAAGCAAAAGGAACACTCGGCTGCTGGGGCACAGATCTGATATTCGAGGTCAATAGCAAGAAGATCCTGACAGCTAAAGATATCAAGGTATCGCAGGACTCCAGATGGACGAAGCACAACATCCTTCAGAACGTGCCGCGCGGAGAATTTAGCGGTCCGGATACAATGGGCGTCACTCTTACCATCACGCTATCTGCAGAGCATGGCGTGAAGCCAAGAAGCATGGTCGAGAAGATCCGGAAAGCCAACCGGAGCGGACAGGTCGAATACCTGGTCATTGGAGGCAAAATCATGGGCTCTAATAAAATGGCAATCACAGCAACATCGGAGGCCTGGAACACGATCTACAACAAGGGCGAGCTTGTGAAAGCTAAGATCGACGTCACATTCATGGAATATTCATAAGGGAGGGAATCTAAGTGGCTTTTATAAGAATTAACCAGATCAAAGACGCGGACGGTTCCATCGAACCGGATGAATTGGAACTGGCCAACGACATCATCGAAGCAATGATGATCACAAGAAAAGGATCTATCCCTGGAAGCCGGGGATACGGTCTTACACAGATCTTTATTGACATGCCAGGGCCGGACGCAATCAACATGATCACAGTGGAGCTCGCAGAGGCGATGGACGAATACATACCAAGCCTGGAGCTTCAGGACATAAAAGGAACCCAGGACGAAGAAGGCGTGCTGGAGCTAGATATTTACTTAGGAAGGAGGTAAAAAGAGCATGGCAATCGAACAGATCGAGAGACTCCCGGACGTCAGCTTCATCGATGATGACATCAACCTGGATGGAATCCAGAAGCAGATGCTCCAGGACTACCAGGACAAATACATGGAGGAAACCGGAGAAGAAACCGTGCTGGACAGAGGCGAACCGATCGCCCTGATCTTATACGCCTGCAGCGTGCAGATTTACCAGATGTACATGTACGTCGATAGAGCCGGAAAGCAGAACCTTCTCAAGTACGCATTCGGAGCCTTCCTGGACAACCTGGCAGCGCTCAAGGGCATCGAGAGAACTGCTGCCAAGCCAGCGACCGTGACGATGCGCTTCACACTTTCAGAGGCGCAGACCGGAGCGATAGCAATCCCGGCCGGAACCAGAGTCACGGATGGCGAGGCATACTTCACGACCGATGAGTATGCGGAGATTAAAGCAGGAGAGACCACAGTCGACGTGGCCTGCACTTCCATCGAGACCGGCGTAGATCTGAATGGAATCCATGAGGGAGCCATCCAGACACTCGTGGATCCGATCCCGTACATAGAAAGCGTGACCAACATCACGGAAACAGATGGCGGCGCGGATCCGGAGAGCGACGAATCCCTGAAGGACAGAATCTACATCGCACCGTCCCGCTATTCAACAGCAGGAACCGAGGAAGCATATATCTACTGGGTAAAGACTTACAACAGCACCATCGCAGACGTCAAGGTTTCAAGTGATAACCCAGGCGAGGTAGATATCGTATTCCTGATGAATGACGGAATACCAAGCCAGGAGATGATCACAGGGCTGACGAAGTACATCACGGATCCGAACATCCGGCCGCTGACTGACAAGGTCGTCGTGAAGGCGCCAACAGCGGTGAATTACAGCATCAGCCTGACCTATTATATCAATTCTTCAGATTCAGGATCCGTGGCAACAATCCAGAGCGAGGTCGCCAAGGCAGTGGATGACTTCGTAACCTGGCAGCAGTCCAAGATCGGCCGAGACATCAACAGCTCGGAGCTGATCAAGAGAGTGACTGCAGCAGGAGCCAAGAGGGTAGAGATTAAGAGTCCGGTCTTTCAGAAGATCGGCGGCACTTCCATCGCGTACTGCACAAGCAAGAACATGACATACGGAGGTGTTGAGGATGATTGATATTAGAAACGGAGAGCTCGCAGACCTCTGGCCGGATGAGACAAGTCCGGAATTTAAGAGCATAAGCTACGCGCTGCACATGGCAATTATTAGAATGCTGGAAAAAGCTGCAGGCGTAGGCAGCTCCTGCGACATCGACCACCTGGCAGAATCCACGCTGGACTACCTGGCCGTGGAGATGCGAGCCATGTACTACGACCAGGGCGCAGACATCGAGACAAAGCGCTCAATCATAAAGAACACGCTCAAGTGGTACACACAAGCCGGAACGGTCAAAGCAACAGAGGAACTGATCGCCTCAGTGTTCGGAGGCGATGCGAGACTGATCGAGTGGTTCGACTTTACCGAGCCGCCGATCGAAGCAAACACATTCGATGTGGAGACGGAGGCGCTGATGACAAAGGACATCATCAACGAGCTGACCTCGGTCATTAAAAAGGTCAAGAATTCAAAGTCCCATATTCGAAGGGTGACCGTGCTGCGAGAACTCCACTCAGCAGCAACCATGGCCACCTGCATCACAGCAATAAATGAATGCACCGTGAGCAATCACGAGATATCAGATACAGACGCAACCGAAGGAATGAACGTGGCAGCAGTCGCCGCACCGGTTACAGAGACCTACGCTCTGAATACCACAGCAGGAGACGTCCAGGCTACGGCCGGAGCATTTATCGCAAGTGCAACCGGTACCGAAGGAAGCACATACGTCCTGAATGATAATCAGGGAGCCACGGAGGCATCCGGCATCATCGATGTCGGGCCAGTCAATGCATCAGAGGAAAGCACCCACGCGCTGAACGCAGAAACCGGCAAAGCGGACCTCTCACAAAGCGAAAGAGCAGCCATGAGAGCAAACATCGACTATCAGACAACAACAGTCATAAAGGAGGAATAAATCAATGCTTATTTGGAATCCAAGTAAACTGACCACAAAAGGAAAAGCGCTCCTGGCAAAAGCCCAGGCGGGCAGATGCACAATCAAGATCACGAAGGCGCAGACCGGATCCGGTCAGTACAGCTCCGGAGAGGCAACAGACACCAGAACGTCACTCAAGGCACCAGTGCAGACACTGCCAATCCACAGCAAAGAGATCCAGAACGGAAGTACACTCGTTCTGAAGGTAGCGATCACAAATAAGACCAGCGACACGGACGTCCTGAAATCAGGATACGAAATCCGCGAGTTCGGTATTTTTGCACAGGATCCGGACGACGGCGAAATCTTATACAGCATCGCAACCGCAAGCACCAGCGACTACATGCCAGCATACAATGGCGTGATCCCGTCCGTCATTTCCATGAGTTACTACCTGGAGGTAGCCAACGCATCAAGCGTCACAATCGTGACCGCAGGAGGCCTGGCACTTCAGAGCGACCTGGAAGCACTGGCAGACAGAGTAACCATCATCGAACAGGCAGCCGTGAAGAAATACGGAGCCAGGAAGAAAGTCGGCCAGCAGAGCTGCGGCGCAGAGAGCTGGGAGAGACTCGGTGGAGCTGTCGGCCTTACAGCCAAGGCAGCAGTCGGAACCGGAGACGTCCAGAACGACTTCATGAAGTCGGTATATCCATACAATGCCTGCAGACCGTGCAACCTTTCAGAAGACAGAAAAGTCACCGCGTACCTGGGAGACGCCAACTTCTCCTGGACCGGAGACAACGGAGACGTCATGCTGGAAATGCCGCTCTGCTATACATCCCGCTACTTTGAGACGGATAGCGACGGAGTAGAGTGGGAATACCGCTGGGTATCATCTGCACCGGTGGATGGCCTGCACGTCAACCCTGCATTCACAGACGGAAGCAGCATCAGCGACAAGATCTACATCCCAATCTTCAACGGATCTGCAGGAAAAGATGCAGCCACAGGAGCCAAGGACGTCATCCGTTCGATTGCCGGAGCGACACCGCTCACAGAGGCAACCAGGGCAACCTTCAGAACCCGCAGCCGCAACAAAGGCGAAGGCTGGCAGCTTGACGATGTATGGAACATGTTCCTGCTCGACCATTTATTTATAATCATGTTCGCAGGAACCCAGGCGCAGAGAATCCTCGGATCCGGACGTACCGAATTCAGAGAGAGTGGAGACGACAAGGCCCTGAAAGCCAAGACAGGAACCAACTGCATCACAATCGCAAGCGACAGAGCTGCGCAGTTCTTCGTAGGACAGCAGATCGCCATCGGAACAGCACTCTGGAATCATTCAGTATTATGGGGCAGAACGATCACGGCATTCAAGGCGTCAACAGAGGTGGAAGCAGCGACAGAAATCTACTTCGACGGAGATCCGGTGAATATCGCAGTCGGAAATGTAATCTGGTCATGCGTTCAGAAGACCGGTGAGACAACCGCAATGAAATGCCCGAACGGATGCCTGGAAAATCCCGAAGGGCCTACCGGAACCAAACTCTCCGGAAGACGTGCAGTCCGTTTCTTATGGATCGAGGACTGGTTCGGTAACATGTGGCAGTTCCGCGACGGAGTCAACATCAAGAACCGCCAGCACTACTGCTGCAATAAGCGTGCAAGCTACGCAGACGACACATACACCGGAGACTACCAGAAGCTCGGCTACGTATGCCCGACAAATGAAGGCTACATCAAAAAGATGGGATTCGACAGCCTGCATCCGGAGTACGAAATGCCGGTAGAAGTAGGAGGCGGAGCAGACAGCTACGTCGGAGACTATTACTATTCCTCCGAAGGAGGAACGCTGGTGCTCTCTGGCGCTGGCGTGAACAACGGTCCGGATGCCGGCCCTTTCTACCGGAACTGTAACAACGGTACGGGTAATCTGAGCTGGGGCATCGGCGGTCGCCCTCATTGCCGCAAGGCTGCCATTTAAAGGGGGACCGGGGGAACTTTATCCCCCGGAACTACCGGCAGCATAACTGAAAAATAGGCAGGCGCAAAGACGAAGGCGCCTGCTGCCAATAAATAAAACTAAACACAGGGAGCGCAACTGCGCGCGGCTGGTGATCTCTGGCGCTAACGTGAACAACGGTACGAATGCCGGACCTTTCTACCGGAACTGTAACAACGGTACGGGTAATCTGAACTGGAACATCGGCGGTCGCCCACTTTGTTAGATTCTCGATTTTTTATGGCATCATCGATTTATTCGTTAAGATAATGCCGCAGGTGCGCTTCCTTACCCCTTGGTAAAAATAGGCCGCGAATGGCGCTGGTTAGTACGCCAGGAATGGAGCTGGAAAGTCAGCGAGGCTAACAAAGAGAGTCTGAAAGGAGATATCCATTCATGGAAGATACACAAAAGCAAGACAAGCTACCACCAATCAAATACACGAAGCGAGTCGGTCACTTATTCGAGCACGTCCGAGACATCGACAACCTGAAGGAAGCGATCAAGGACGCGGCGAGACATAAGCGGAAGCGCAAAGAGGTCCAGAAGGTCCTGGAGGACATCGATGGACACGCGCTGGAGCTGCAGAGGATGCTGGATGAGGAAACCTTCATACCAGCCAAGTACACAATGCGACGAATCAACGATGGCATTCAGAAGAAGACCAGAGACATCGCAATCCCGCGATTCTGGCCAGATCAGTGTGTACATCACGCATTCGTTCGCATTTTCAAACAGATCGTTCTGCATAGCGCCTATCCGTTCAGCTGCGGATGCGTACCGGGAAAAGGAACGCACGGAGCAAAGACCGCGATCGAGAAGTGGATCAGGAAGGATCCGAAGCATACCAAGTACGTTCTGAAGCTGGACGTCCGAAAATGCTATCCAACCATGAACCACGAAGAACTCCGGAAGAAGCTGCAACGCAGGATAAAAGATAAGAAGTTCCTGCGCCTGGCAGATCGGATCATCGCGAGCTTTCAACAGCCGATGGCAACGCACGAAAGACTGCTGCCGGAGACCGATGCGGTAGGCATCCCGGTCGGGCTCTTTACCTCGCCATGGTTCTGTAACTTTTTCTTTCAGGACATCGACCACAAGGTCGCCGAGAAAACCGGAACCGCGCACAACGTGAGATACGTGGATGACATGGTCTTGTTTGATTCAAGCAAACGACGACTGCACAAAGCTCTCGAATTCATCGAAGCCGAAGTAAAAGCCACGAAGCAGACCGTCAAGGATAATTGGCAGGTTTTTATATTGAGTAAGCGCCCGCTTGACTTCTTAGGTTTCAAGTTCCATCCGAACAAGACAACCATCAGGAAGTCGATCATGCTAAGGATTAGCCGGAAAGCCAGGACGATCGCCAGAGCTGCATACGCATCCATCCGGAACGCGCACGCCATGGTTTCATACATCGGATACATCGTGAATTCAGACAGCCAGCACTTCTATGAGAAGTGGGTGCGGCCGTTTGTTAATATTAAGCATCTGAAAGGAGTAATCGCTGATGAAGACAGAAAGCAACATCAGGCCTGCGTCGAAGTTTGAAATTGAGGCGCTCCCGCCAATCGAAGGAAGATCCTGCACCGTCATTTTATATGACAATATCCAGGGACCATTCACACGCCAGGCTTCAGGAGAAGACCAGGAGCCACAGGAATACTTCACATTTGACCGCTACACAGTAGACACAATCTACAGAGAAGGCCTCGCTGCAGCAGTCGCAGCAGACACAGAGACCTGGATCCAGAATGCCAAGGAGGCGGAAGCATCCGGAGAACAGCCATCAGAGCTGGAAATCCTGACAAAGACCGTCACAAAGCAGCAGGCTCAGATCGAGTCGATCAACCAGAGCGTCGATGACATCACGCTCGCGATTCTTGGAGGTGAGTAAAATGTATGAAAGACTGAAAAGATTATACCAGGAAGGACGCGCGTCCGAAGCAATGCTGAAGAACGCAGTCAAGAGAGGATGGATCACAGATGAAGAAATGCAGGAGATCATCGCCTCAAAGAAAGAGCCAGAGGTTCCAGTGTCTACACCGGAATCCAGATAACACCTGCAGAAGGACATACGAGCCATGCACGGAAAGCTGCCGGTACTTCGGTACCTGCGGCGAGTGCGTGGCTTATTTTATTCCGGCAGGCCAGCAGCCATGCAGAAGCTGCAACAAATTAAATGCAGGAGGGAGGTAGGAACCAATGGACATGACAACAATCGTCGTGGCCGCCAGCATTCCGTCCGCGTTCACAGGCTTCTGTTTCTGGCTCATCGAGCAGAATCTCAAGAAGCGTGCGGACAACGAAAAAGAGGAACGCGAGGAGCGCCAGAAACAGCTGGACGAACGCGAACAGATCAGAGAGAAGAATGAGCTCTGCATCATCAACAGCGTGAACGCAGCCATAGCGCTCGGAGAGGCCACAGCCAGAGCCGTGCAGAGAATCCCGGATGCACACTGCAACGGAGACATGCACGCAGCCCTGGACTACGCTCAGAAGGTCAAGCACGAACAAAAGAACTTTCTGAACGAGCAAGCACTGAAACATATCATCGAGGAAGGAGAACAAACATCATGAAAAACATCGACTGGAAAAGAAAACTGACAAGCAGAAAACTCTGGACAGCAGTGGCATCATTCGTATCAATGATGATCGTAGCCACAGGAGGCGCAGAGAACACAGCCACACAGGTGACGGCACTCATCATGGCCGGAGCATCCGTCGTGGCATACATCATCGGAGAAGGACTCACCGACTCCGCAAACATTGGATCCGACGATTCAGAGGAATAAGAAGCACAAAGCACCCAGGGCGGCCACCAGGCTGCCCTTTTTTATTTAGGAGGTATGCAAGATGGCAATCACAGAGAAACAGCAGAGATTCATCGAAGACATAGCTAAGCACGTGCAAAAGTACGCGAGAGCATACGGAATCCTGGTACACAGTCCCATCATCGCCCAGGCGATCCTGGAATCCGGATGGGGAGAGAGCAAGCTGTCCGCGAAGTATCATAACTACTTCGGACTGAAATGCGGATCCAAATGGACCGGCAAGAGCGTCAACCTCACCACCCAGGAGGAATACCAGCCAGGAACCCTGACGACCATCAAGGATAATTTCAGGGTTTACGACAGCATGGAGGAAGGCGTCAAGGGATACTTTGAATTTATCCAGCTGCAGAGGTACCAGAATCTGCGAGGAATCACGGATCCGAAGGAATACCTGCAGACAATCAAAAACGACGGATATGCCACATCGAGCACATACGTCGAAAACAACTACCAACTGATCACTCAGTACAAACTCACTGAATATGACAAGGAAGGAGCAGAAATGAGCAAGATAGAAAAAGCAGTACAACAGATGGAAGCATGGGCCGGAAATGACTCACACGGATACGACCAGACATACAGATGGGGACAGCATGGAGACTTTGACTGCTCCGCAGCAGTGATCCAGGCGTGCGAGAACGCAGGAATCCCGGTCAAGAGCAAAGGCGCAACCTACACCGGCAACATGCTCGCGGTATTCAAAAAATGCGGATTCGTTGACGTTACCAGCAAGGTAAACCGCTTGACCGGCGCAGGGCTTCTCCGTGGAGACGTTCTCCTGAACACTTCACATCACACCGCAATGTACTGCGGCAACGGCAAAGAGGTAGAGGCAAGCATCAACGAAAAAGGAACCGCAACAGGCGGCAAACCTGGCGACCAGACAGGTAAAGAGTTCCTGATCAGAAGCTACCGCAACTATCCATGGACCAACGTCCTCAGATACGCTGCAGAGTCCCAGGCTTCCGGATCCGGAAAGAAAGACGTCACCACAGTGGCCAAGGAAGTGCTGGCAGGCGCATGGGGCAACGGTGATGATCGAAAGAACAGATTGACTGCTGCCGGTTACGATTACGCAGCAGTGCAGGCAGAGGTCAATCGTCTCGTAAGCGGAGCCTCGACTCCAAAAAAGAGCACGACGGAAATCGCAAAAGAAGTCCTCGCAGGCAAGTGGGGAAACGGCGATGATCGCAAGAAGAAGCTCCAGGCAGCAGGATATAACTATGCAGCAGTGCAGGCGGAAGTCAATCGCCTGGCCAAAGGTGGAAGCTCCACAAAGAAAAGCGTGACTGCCGTGGCCAAGGAAGTCCTCGCAGGTAAGTGGGGAAATGGAGATGCCAGAAAGAAAAAGCTGCAGGCGGCTGGTTACAACTACAATGCAGTTCAGAAGGAAGTCAACAGACTCATGAGATAAGATGATCCCGACATCAATGTCGGAAACATAGATAGAAGCCAGGGAGGTCAAGCCTCTCTGGCTTCTTTTTTGATGGCCTCAGCGTCGGCCAGGAAGAATATATCCCACACGTCCTGCGGGGAGAGTTGATACCGGACCGCGATCCGGACTATGTGCTTGCGCTGGAATGGCTGCCGCCCGTTCCAAATCGTCGAGAAATTGGATGCAGTCATGCCCAGGAAGACCGCAAGCGCCTTATTTGTATCGCCATGATCATCCATGGCCTGTTTCAATTTTTCTTTGTCAAACATTTTGATTCATTCCTTTCTAAAAGGATTACCGTGGAGCGCTTCGATTAAGCTGCGCGGGGAAGCTGCAGAAAACCCAGGATAAAATTTATACAATCATAGGCGACGCCTTTCTGGCCGGTGGCCGGGTGTAAGATTTACGAGGACGTCCAGCGGGGCTGCCAGACCTTCAGGCTTTCACATTAAAAACCAGGGAAACTTGTCGAACATCAATCCACGGTATCCGTCGCGCTTCTTCCTGCAGGGCTTCGGACCTGCCATCGGCGGTTTAATACCGGAGGCCTAAGCCTCCTCGCGATAAATTTCTTCGAAATCTTCAACAACGATCGTCCGCTCGGTTCCACCAAGAGCCAGCTCGATCTGAACATAATCGCCATCATCGTCGCAGGATACCGTGATGCTTTCACGGTTGGACTCCAGGACTTCAAATCCGTAATGCTTCAGATCCTGGAACAGATCCTCCATGCTGCCATACCAATCATTCATAATTCCACAAAGTAAAGATTGTTCATACATAGCCAAGACCTCCTATCTCACTAAGCCGCGAATATAATTCTTGTTTTTAACGCTTGCGAGAAGCCGTTCGTATTCAGCAACCGGAAGAAGAATCACGGTGCTATCTTTTACCACCCAGCCCTGCAGGTTAAACTTTTCAATCATGTTCCATACGTCAATTATATTTCTCAACTGCTTCATACCAAGACCTCCGATTCATTTATTGCTTTCCTTTAGGTTGTCTGTATATTAGCTCTGGTGCCGCTACTATTCAAGTTATTTATAACCGTAATTTGCACAAAGATCTCGGCCGGTTTTTGGTGGTAATTATGACATTTCAACCAGAAATTCATTCGCAAGAGCGCGCACATATTCAACGCTCGCTGAACGATCAACGATCACCTCCTTCGGTCCGAAATATTGATACAAAATATCGCAGTCAGGACACCAGAGAAGCGGCACACGACGATCACCGCACACTGTCGCGACCTCAAGATCATGCCTGCAGTGTTTGCACTGCAGGAGCGTTTTAATTTTACAAGCCACGCTGAATCACCTCCTATCGTTTTTTGATTTCACCGAAGGCAAGGATATCCTTCACCATCCAGTCGTAACCACAGAATCCAGCGTTTGCTTTGCGGAGTTTCCTGGCTTCCTTCGCATCAACGATACGAGCAGAAATCACGGCACACCAACCATCGTCCCAACGATAAGCCCAGGAGCCTCCGTCGAGTTTGGCAAACAGCTTCTGCATAGAGGCAGCCTGGGACGTTTTGAAAATGTAGTGTCCTTGATCCGCTCCGGACCATTTACCATTCCAGCTTGCCGCGTGCGGCATTGATAATTCAAAACACAAAATCATAAAAAGACCTCCTTTATTTTACATTCACTTTTTTATATTGCGGGCGGACAGGATTATTGTTGGAGAGGTGAGAGGCGGTGAAGCGGTGGATATGCTGCAGGCGCTTAATACAGGACATGAGGGAAGTTTTTGTACTGCTCATGCCAACAGCAGCAGGGATATGCTTTCAAGATTGGAAATGATGGTTCTGATGGGAGTGGAACTTCCGCTGGACGCTATTCGCAGACAGATCACAGCAGGAGTAGATATTGTGATCCATCTGGGGAGACTGCGGGATAAGTCCAGAAAAGTTTTGGAAATTTCGGAAATCTGTGGATACAGGGACGGAGAGATTCAAATGCAGCCTCTGTATCAGTGGCAGGAGGAAAAGGGACTTGTGTCTACAGCCACTCTTCTGCACAGGGAGAAGCTGGAAAGGGCAGGGATATGTTTATGAAAAAGAAAAACAGGCAGAATGATATGGAAAATACCCGGAAACATGTGCGGGGGACAAATAGCCTAAGCTATGGAAAAGATAATTCTGTCAGGGAGTGGGAAAAAAGCAGGGATTATGAGAATTATCGGTTCAGTACAAAGGAACTGGCATTGTATCTGATGCAAGGCAGTTTTTTGGCTCTGGGAATTAATTATCTGTTTTATAAAAGTATATGGGCAGCAGTTGTATTTTTGCCTATCCCAGTCGTTTACATTTGCTGGCAGCGAAAAAGGCTGGCAAAGGAGCGAAGAAAGACTTTGAATTTTCAGTTTAAGGATGCTCTTAATTCCATGAGCGTGGCAGTGCAGGCCGGTTATTCTGTGGAAAATGCGGTGTCTGCCTGTGTGCGGGATTTGCGGCAGCTGTATGATGGGAATGCGGATATCCTACGGGAATTTCAGTATATTGATCATCAGCAGCATGTAAGCGTTCCAGTGGAAGAACTGTTCCTTGATCTGGGGCAGAGAAGTAATGTGGAGGATATAGAAAATTTTGCTGAAGTTTTTTATGTGGCAAAAAGAACAGGCGGAGATATGAATCAGGTGATTCAGAAGGTGGCTAGGATGTTGGGAGATAAGATTGATGTAAAAAAAGAAATCGAAGCTACCCTTGCGGCCAAGAAGTCGGAACAGCTGATCATGAGCCTGATGCCGGCTGGGATCATTCTTTATCTGAGGCTTACATCTCCCGGCTTTTTGGATGTACTGTATGGAAATCCATTCGGGATTTGTGCAATGACTGTATGTTTGGGGATTTATACAGGTGCTTATTGGATGGGCAGGCGCATTGTTGATATAGAGGTTTGAAAAGCAGGAGGAAAGATGTGGATACATATAGTTATTTTTGGAATCCTGCTGGTGGTTTTTATTGGCAGCAAAGCAGGATGGTTTTCTTCCAAAAAAGAAGAAAAAGACAGAAGCCTTTCTTTGTTTCTGGCAGTAGCATTGGCTGGAAACCTGCTTGGAATGGCTCTGACTGTGCAAAATGGAGACAGTCAGGTCTATGTGGAAGGAACAGGACTGAAAAAAGAGGAGGATCAGACCTATGAGGAGAAGTTCATGGTATCCGTGGATGGAAAAAAAGCAGGCAGTATGTATGTACAGATTCCAGAGAAAGAATTGGAGGAAGAACAGGAGAAGACCCAGGATCAGAATATAACTTCTGAACAGCAGCAGAAAAAGGAACTGGAGGAAGCAATTGCAAACTACAATCTGGAAAAGAATGATCCAGACTATTATTATCTGCCGGAAAAGTGGAAGGGGAAACATCTGGAATGGGAAAAACCAGGAAGTAATATGGGTAATCTTCTTGCTTTTCTATTTCTTATTACAGGGACGGTGCTGTTTCTTATAAAACGAAGGGAAGGACAGGCTGTTCTAGTGAAACGACAGGAAGAACTTCTAATGGATTATCCAGGACTGATTATGAAATTTACTTTGCTCGTACAGGCTGGAATGACTGTGCGCAAGATTTTTCAGAAAATGGCATTCGATTATCAGCGAAAACAGGGAAAACGAAAAAGAACTGCGTATGAAGAAATCCTGATCCTGTGTCATGAGATGGATAGTGGAGTCTCAGAGATGGAAGCATACAGAAGATTCGGAGAACGATGCGGGCAGGTGAAGTATAAGACCTTTGCCACAATGCTGATTCAGAATCTGCAAAAAGGGAGCAGGCAGCTTGCAGATATGTTGGAAAAGGAATCCATGGAGGCTTGGGATGAACGGAAAAGGAAGGCGCGGGTACTGGGGGAGGCTGCAGCGACTAAGCTTCTGGTGCCTATGATCCTGATGCTTCTGGTAGTAATGGCAGTGATCATGATACCGGCCTGCCTGGCCTTTTATGGGAACTAGAAAGGAGGTGAAAGGATGAAAGGATTACGACAGCTGATAAAGGAATTTGCAATGGAAGAAGATGCAGTAGGCGTTGTGGAGATTATTCTGATTCTGGTGGTTCTCATCAGTCTGGTTATTATCTTTAAGGAACAGCTTACAAGTCTTGTTAAGAAAATTCTTTCCAAAATCACAAAACAAAGCAACTCGATCTGACAAAAAAAGAAGGTCACGGCTATGACCGGAAAGGAGGGGCTGTCTATGGCTGGGAGAAACAGGAAAAAATCCCAGGGGAGTATTACTGTTTTTATGGCACTGATCCTGAGCCTTGTGGTTTCACTGATCTGTACGGGGATTGAATCTGTACGTATGGCAGCAGCCAGAACGCAGATCCTGGCAGGCATGGATATTGGTTTATATTCTCTGTTTGCACAGTATGATCAGGCACTTTTAAAGGAATATGATCTGTTTGCACTGGATGTTTCAAATGGGACAGAAGCTTTGGATCTTGCTTTTCTCTGTGACGAACTGGAAAAATATATGAAACCTGTACTGAAACAGAATAGTCAGAAACTGAAGCTGCAGCAGTGCGGACTTACCGGATACCGGCTTCTGACAGATCAGAAAGGGGAAGTTTTTTTTCAGCAGATTACAGAATATATGAAAGAAACTTTGGGCAGCCATGGTATACAGCTCCTTCTTGACAAAATGCAGGAAAGAAATGAGAAAACCCGGAAAGCTGAAGAGGAAGGAAATAAAGCGGAAAATGGAGGCACACTGGAATCATATGACCATGAAATGAGCAGTGCTGCCAGAGAAAGCGAGGAAGAACAGAAAAAACAGGAAGCAAATTCGGAATTTTCAGAAGAACTGGGGGATGGAAGTCAGAAGGAGGATAATACAGGAACGCAGGTGGTCCAGGCTGATAATCCTATCCCTTCCATACGAAGAATCCGCTGGATGGGGATCTTGGATCTGCTTTTGCCGCCGGGACAGCAGGTATCGGATAAGGAAGTGTCAAAAAGAAAACTGGTATCTGGACGGGAAATCCAAAGCGGAATGCCTATGAGAGAAAATTTGAAAGAGGATACTTCTACAACATCACAGATCTTGTATCAACAGTATTTGATGGAAAAACTGGGAAATTACAGTGATCCTGGAAAAGGTGGCTTAAGCTATCAGATAGAGTATGTGCTTTATGGAAGGGACAGCGACAGGGAAAATTTGAAAGCTGTAGCCAGAAAGCTTCTTTTGATCAGAGAAGGAGTAAATGCGGCATGTCTGGCAGCAGATCCGGTCAGACAGGGACAGGCATCAGCCCTTGCTGCTTCTATTGCCTCCGGCTTTCTGATACCGCCTGCTGCACCTGTGATTGAGGCGGCACTGATCCTTTGTTGGGCATTTGGGGAAAGTGTGCTGGATGTACGGGAGCTTTTTGCAGGTGGGAAGGTACCTCTTATAAAAAGTGGCGAAAACTGGCAGCTATCACTGGAAAATCTGCCACATCTTCTTGACGTGGCGGAAACGGAAAGAAAGGAAAGCCCGGGAGGAATGAATTATGAGGATTATCTGCAGATTTTACTATTGTCTATGAACCGGGAAAATAAAAAAATGCGGGGAATGGATATGGTGGAGCTGGTAATGAGGACAAGTGCCGGCTGGGAATCTTTCCGCTTGGATGGATGCGTAACCGCACTGGAAGCATCTGCGGATGTGAAGGCCAATACCAGAAAGGTGTTTTCCGTTGCAAGGGAATATAGTTATTAGAAAGGAGGCACAGGGATGCTTTTTCAGGAACCTGCGGTGCATTGCACAGAATTGTGGAAGAAGCCGGGCGAAAGCTGCGGCATGGAAAAAATTGAAGAGATAGAGTCGAGAAATAACAAAGCAGAAAGGAAAAGCTTTTGGAAATACCGGGCAGATTTGTTTCCCCCGAAAAGCAAAGTCTGTCGTCCTGAAAAAGTGTCCCTGTGCCGTCCTTTCAGAAGGCTGAAAAAAGCAAGTTTGACTGTGGAATGTGCGTTGGTACTGCCACTATTTCTGGCAGCAGTAACTGTCATGATCTCTTTTATGGACATTTACAAGGTACAGACCCAGCATCTGGTCTCCTTGTGCCAGAAGGCAAAAGAAATAGGAATGTATACTTATGCCATGGGTGAAAACGGTACCAGTGAACTGATATTGCCGGACATATATTCCTTTCAACCAATTGGGGGTATCCTTCCCTTGCCGGCAGTGTGGACCTGTACAACTGTAAAAGTTCACACCTGGACAGGTATGGAACATCGGACAGGAATTGGAGATGGATCTGAAGGTGAATCCGGAAAAATGGTCTATATGACAGAAAACGGTCAGGTTTATCATAAAAAAATGAGCTGCAGCTATTTGGACCTGTCCATTACTCAGGTAGCAGGAAGCTCGGTGTCATCCAGGCGAAATGCTTATGGGGAAAAATACTATCCATGTGAAAGCTGCAGTAAAGGCAAGAAAGCAGCCGGACGGGTTTACATAACGGAAAAAGGCAATCGGTACCATAATCTGGAGACCTGTAGTGGATTGAAGAGAGCGGTACGACTTGTGAAGGAATCTGAAATTAAAGGCATTCATGCCTGCAGCAGATGTGGCTGAAAGGATAGATGTAAAATGCTTAAAACAGCAGGGGTAATACTGTTCCTTGGATGGAACAGCTGGAAGGATATACGTAAAAAAGAGATTTCCCTGATAATAACCGGCATCTTTGCTTTTCTTGGAATTATGACAGCCTTCTATAATCGAAACGTGACAGCACAGTATTTTATTCCGCCTCTTGTGGGAGGAGGTTTCCTGGGAATCAGTGCAGTGTCAGGAAATCAGATCGGAGCAGGAGATGGCCTTCTGTTGATTGCCCTGGGTACAGTGCTGGAAACGGAAGAATACCTGAGAACTATATGTCTGGCATTGATTGGCTGTGGTCTGTGGGCAGTGATTTTATTGGGAATCCTGAGAAAAAAGAAAACAACGGAACTGCCATTTGTACCTTTTGTCCTGTTGGGATATGTGGGAGGGCTTTTACTGTGAAGAAGATCAAAAAGGGAAGTATGACAATTGAAGCAGCGTGTTTGATGTTTCTGGTTTTACTGGTGATCATGAGCTGTGTGTATCTTTTTTTCTTTGTCCATAACCGGGCATGGCTTACTGCGGCTGCTTATGAAGCAGCCATAGACGGAAGCATGGAAGGAATAAAGAAAAATGGAAAGCCTGTGGAAGTGGCCAGGAAAAAATGTGAAGAGCTGGGAAATACAGGTTTTTTTACAGCGGAAAATCTGAACGGACAGGTTAGTGGACAAAAGAATATCCAGGTAGTCTATGATCTGGATACGGATAAAGGTTTTGGAGGATTTGACTGGCATATTCGGGCAGAAGGCAAGACTGCTGTTATAAAGCCTGTGTCATGGATACGGAAAGCAAAAGCCGTATCGGAGATGGTGAAAGGAGCCACGGATGGATGATGAAAGCAGAATATAAAAGAGATATGAATCATAATTATCTGATTCTTTATCAGGAGGAGCCGGTGGACACTGCCTCCTATCAGGTGAGAATGCTGGTTGGGAATGTGATTCCATCTGTGCTGAAGTGCCGGATGCAGGGAGTGGACGGACAATTGATGGTTTATTATGATATTACATCCAGGCAGCCGCTGGCGTCTTTGTTTGAGGATAAGAAACTGAATCATGAAGACCTGCGGCTGGTTTTTGGAGGTTTTATCCAGGTAATGGAGGAAATGTCAGAATATCTTCTGAATCCGGGAAGACTGGTGTTGCAGCCGGAATACATGTATGTGGATCTGGAAAAAAGAGAATTATTCTTCTGCTATTTGCCTGGGTATGAAAAAGATATAAGGATTCAGTTTCAGTGTCTTACTGAGTATATTCTTCCCAGATTGGATCATGAGGATTCACAGGCAGTAATGCTTGGATATGGTATTTATCGCAGGGCACTGGAGGATAGTTTTCACCTGGAGCATATCAAAGAAGAATTGTTCCGTAAACGCAGTGATGAAGACGTCGTTATAAAGCAGGAAGTAAAGGACAGTGGGGTATGGAAAGAAGATCCGAAAAGTGCAAAGATTCCGGAGGGGAAAGATCTGTGGATGGAAGATGGATCTGCAGGGATGCAGGCGGAAACTCTGTTAGCACAAAGCAGGACAAATAAAAGGAATCAAAATAGGAAAAGTGTGGAAAACAGAAAAAAAGACACAGAAAAACGGGAAATACCATGGAAAGAAATAGGGGGCTGCATGACAGGGGCTGGCGTAGGCCTTCTTATCCTGGCTGCCAGAATCTGGGGATATCTGCCGCAGATTCCGTTTTGGCTGCTTCTTAGCGTGATGGTGAGCTTTATGGGGATCGGAACATTAGTCGCCGTACTTTTGGAGCGAAAAGAAACCAGAAATGCTGAAATTGTATATAACCAAAGATCAACACCTATGCAGAAATCAGAAGACAGTTTTTCACAGGTTGGCAGTGTGGGAGCTAAAGGAGAAGATAATGAATTACTTGGAGAAACTGTGGTTTTGTCTTCCGGAAATGTATATGGCCCGTCTACTTTGGTGAGTAAAGAGCCAGGGGAACTGGCAACCATCTACCTGAATGAGGATCTGACAGTAATCGGAAAACTGGAAAATGCTGCAGATGCAGTGATCAATCTTCCTACTGTCAGCAGAATGCATGCCAAGATCAGAAAAAGAGAAGGGGAGTATTATCTGACAGACCTGAATTCCAGAAATGGGACGGCTGTAAATGGGCAGATGCTGAAACCAGAGGAGGATTATCTTTTGCAGGATCAGGACGAGGTGGATTTTGCACAGGCAAGATATATTTTTATTAAAATCGGATAAAAAGCAAAGAGCTATTTGACGCGGCAGAGAAACATAGCTATAATTGCAACTATCTAGTACAGTGGATGCGGAATGGTTACATATAATTCATATCAAAGGAGGATCACCATGCCGGTTTTTGATTTTAATAATACGTCTGAACAGACAGAAATGGTTCAAAGTGAGTGTACGTATACGGTTTTTTATTCAGATGAGACAGAGGCTACACCTGAAAAGCCCATGCTGGTTTTAGATAATAAAGAGAGGCAATGGAAGCATCATTCCTGTGGATATTTTACAAATCCGGGGAAAAGGACTTCTTTTGAATTTAAAGAAGATGAGGGTGTTTTCTGCACAGATATTCTGAAAATAGATGCAAGATTTGTAAGCCTTTTAAAATGGCTGGGAGAAAATCATATTAATGTAAGGCTTTCCGGAGAGAATCAGGAAGATGGATATGCAGTTTACAGGATTCGTGAGATCGCGTTTGGAGGCGGAACAAAGCTGTCGGCAGAGGATGGTTTTCTTCAATTTATGATCGGAAGACTCCTGGCCAGCAACGCACCTGCACAGGAACAGGAAGATGAGGATGCAGTTGAAGATGGCGATGAGATGAAGCTCACCAGTATTCAGAGTATTACAGATTTTATGAACTGTGCAGGGAAAACACTGCCTGATAATATACGGTTGTGGGCAAGGAGAAATTTGGCAGTGGCACGTTCCCATGAAGTATCACAGGAAGAACGCAGGCATGCACAACGCGCATTGTCTATTATGATGAATATTCAGTGGAAGAGTAATTATTTTGCTCCCATTGATCCTGATGAGGCAAGAAAGATCCTGGATGAAGAATTGTATGGTATGGAAAGGGTAAAGCAGAGAATTATTGAGACGATCATACAGATCAACCGGACTCATACACTTCCCGCATATGGACTTTTACTGGTAGGGCCTGCAGGAACCGGCAAATCCCAGATCGCATATGCAGTAGCACGTATTTTGAAGCTTCCCTGGACAACTCTGGATATGAGTTCCATTAATGATCCGGAGCAGCTGACAGGAAGTTCACGTATTTATGCAAATGCGAAGCCGGGGATTATTATGGAGGCCTTTTCGGCGGCAGGAGAATCAAATCTTGTATTTATCATCAATGAACTGGATAAGGCTTCTGCCGGGAAAGGAAATGGCAATCCTGCAGATGTGCTTTTAACTTTGCTGGACAATCTGGGCTTTACGGATAATTATATGGAGTGTATGGTTCCTACGGTGGGCGTATATCCTATTGCAACTGCAAATGATAAAGATCAGATCAGTGCACCGCTGATGTCCCGCTTTGCAGTGATCGAGCTTCCTGATTATACTCCGGAAGAAAAGAAAGTGATCTTTTCACGGTTTGCGCTTCCAAAAGTATTGAAGCGTATGGGATTGAAAGAACAGGAATGTGTGATCAGTGAGGCCGGATTAGAGGCAGTTGTTGAGAAGT
Organism: Blautia ammoniilytica; assembly: GCF_025566965.1. NCBI lineage: Bacteria > Bacillati > Bacillota > Clostridia > Lachnospirales > Lachnospiraceae > Blautia > Blautia ammoniilytica. The sequence goes on from NZ_JAOQJL010000018.1 coordinate 61,155, forward strand.
ATGCAGATACAACCGGTATCCGTGATCTTGAGCAGGCTGCAGAGCATATTGCGGCGAATGCACTGTATCAGATCGAAGTAGACCATGTAAAGTCAGTAGTCTTTGACAGGGATATGGTAAGAGAGCTTCTTTCTTGAGAGATAATATTGTAGCGATACAATTTTATTGACTGATAATTTTTTTGCGTTTTATGTGCAAATTTAGAGAATTTTTTGTATCCGCAGGTTTGAAGATATGCTATAATGCTTAAGTAGGGAAATTAGATGAAAGATGAATTGAAAAAAATGCCTGTAACAGCGTGCCTGATATTGGTGAATCTGATCGTATTTTTGATCACAGATTTTACAGGTGGTACAGAGAACACAGTTCATATGATCGCCTGTGGAGCCGGTTATGGTCCATTAATAACAGGCGCAGGGGAATGGTATAGGGTGTTTACATCTATGTTCCTTCATTTTGGAATTTCACATCTGGCTAATAATATGCTGGTTTTGTTTGTCCTTGGACAGCGCCTGGAGCCTGCAGTTGGAGGAGTAAGGTATCTGCTTATTTATCTCCTGTCTGGCTTTGGAGGGAATGTGATTTCTTTGGAATTGGAAATGAAAAGCAGTAATTATGCAGTTTCTGCAGGGGCTTCAGGAGCTGTATTCGGAGTGATGGGAGCCATGATTTATGTAATTCTGCGTAATAAGGGAAGGGTGGCTGATCTTTCCATTAAAAAGATGATGATCATGGCGGCCTTTTCTCTATATTTCGGCTTTACAAGTACAGGGGTGGACAATGCTGCTCATGTGGGCGGTTTGATTTGTGGCTTCTTGGCAGCTTTGCTGTTATATCATCCAGGGAAAGGGACAGTAAGGATGATACGGAAGACCGAGCCCTGATCAGGAGAACTTTCGAGATCGATCCTGCCTCCGTGAGCTTCTACAATTTCTTTTGTAACAGCAAGTCCAAGCCCGCTGCCTGTGGACTTGAAGGTGATGAAGGGTGAAAAAATATCTTTTTGTACTTCAGGAGGGATACCACATCCGTTGTCCATGACAGAAATACAGACAGCTTGTGCACTGGCATGGACACGGAAGGTAATCTTGCCTCCAGAGGAAGGAACTGCTTCCTGTGCATTACGCAAAAGATTCAGAATCGCCTGTCTGAGCTTGATTCGGTCAACTGGAAGTATGGGAAGGTTGTCAGGGCAATCCGCTGCAAAGTTAATGCCAAGATAATCGAAAGTAGGTTTTACCGAGGAAATAATGGAAGACAGATAAGAACTCAGGTCTGTAAGTTCCAGTTTGATATGCCCGGCATTGCTGTAGCAGGACAGATCATTCAGAAGCTCTCTTATATATTCCATATTTTCCATAATCTCTTCCCATTCCTGATAATCTGCAAGTTCCGGATGAGTGGATACCATCAGAAGCAGTTCGCTGTTGATCAGAGAAATGGGATTTCGTATTTCGTGAGAAAATTTTGACAGTGTAAGCCGAAAATGGTTTTTTAACTGTTCGGTAGTGGTATTTGTCATATTATCACCTCAATTGGAAGTGTATCATGGTAATACTCTGACAGCAAGCAATATCGTAGTAAAAATATCGAGATAATCCGACATTTACGAATGATTCCTGACAAAGATACTGATTTGTTTCTCATTATCTACAGAGTGGGGGTCACGGCATAGCTGATGTATGCATAGAGAGGCTATATAGTCTGGAATGCATTTCATTATACATAAAGAAAATAACAGGAGGAATGAAAGATGGAAACGTGTATTTTTTGTAAGATCGCAAATGGCGAGATACCGGCTGCAACATTGTATGAGGATGAGGATTTTCGTGTGATCCTGGACCTGGGACCTGCAAGTAAAGGACATTCTCTGATCATTCCCAAGAGTCATGTGGCTAATATTTATGAGATACCGGATGAACTTGCTGCAAAAGCAATGCTCCTGGCAAAAAAAATGGCAGGTAAACTGACAGACGCTCTTGACTGTGACGGATTTAATATTGTACAGAATAATGGAGAAGCTGCAGGTCAGACTGTTTTTCATTTCCACATGCATTTGATTCCAAGATATAAAGATGATCATGCGGGAGTAACATGGACGCCTGGAACTTTGACTGATGAAGTAAAAGAAGAAATACTGGCAAAAATCAGAGGTTGATAGAGCACATCTATGGGATGGCTGATCAGAACAGGACAAGTATATGAATAATGCGGAATTCCAGGAATTTTACGAAAAATACTATGAATTCTCAACAAGGATAGCAAATAAGATTGTAAAGAGTCATGTTGTTGCGGAAGATATCAGCCAGGAAACATTTTTTAATTTATACAAGATCAAAGATGCTCTGGATTGCAGCAGTGAACTTAGGCTGCAAGGATTGGTCGCCAAAGCTGCTGTAAATAAAGCAAGAGATTATCTGAGGAAAAATTACACAAAACGGGAAATCTTTCAGATGGACCAGATTGGACAGGAGAAATACCTGGAATCTGTGGAGGATCAATTCCTTGATGTGGAGAAAAAGAAGTACATGTTCAAGGCACTTGAAAACCTCAGAAAGAAAAATAAAAAGAATTATGAGATTTATGTTGCAATAAAAATCCTGGATATTCCTCCTGAAAGGGTTGCCTTGGTATACAAGATGTCAAAAAATAATGTAAACAACCGTATTTACAGGACAAAACAATGGTTGATGGAAGAATATACCAGGATTTATGATAGTTTCGGCTGATCAGGCAATACAGCTTTCGATGATGGAAACGATCTGGTTGATAGAATCTAACTGCTTGCTGCTTTGCATAGCTTCAATGTAGGAATTGCGGTTCTCATATAATTTACGGATGGAATCCATTAACACAGATTCTGTGATTTCCTCTTCTTCAAGAACCATACTATAGCCCTGACGCTCAAATGAACGGGCATTCAGAATCTGGTCACCACGGCTTGCATTGGCAGACAGAGGGATCAGAAGGTTTGGCTTGGCCAGTGCGTTAAGTTCGCAGATGGCATTTGCACCGGCTCTGGAGATTACGATATCGGCTAAAGCAAACAGATCGGGAAGTTCTTCTTTTATATATTCATATTGTACATATCCTGCGGTGTGTTCAAGAGAACTGTCGGTTTTGCCTTTGCCGCAAAGATGGATCACCTGAAATTCTTTCAGAAGCTCAGGAAGGATCTTGCGTACATTCTCATTTACTGAGGCAGCACCAAGACTGCCGCCAATGACCAGAAGAACCGGTTTGTCAGAGGAAAAACCGCAGAAGTTACGGGCAGCTTCTTTATCACCGTGAAGGAGTTCCTGACGGATAGGAGTTCCTGTAAGGACTGCTTTATCTGCTGGAAGTGTGGAAACAGTTTCCGGAAAATTACAGCAGATTTTGGTTGCTGAAGAAAGACACAATTTATTTGCCAGCCCCGGGGTCATATCGGATTCATGTATGATGGCAGGTATTTTACGCTTTTTTGCAGCCAGAACTACAGGAACTGTGACGAAACCACCTTTTGAGAATACTACATCAGGCTTTAACTGTTTCATCAGTTTTTTTGCCTGACTATATCCTTTCAGTACCCGGAAAGGATCAGAGAAATTTTTGATGTCAAAGTACCGTCTTAATTTTCCTGAGGAAATACCATAATAAGGAATTCCAAGTTCCTGGATCAGGCTTTTCTCGATACCATTATAAGAACCGATATAAGATATCTGGAATCCTTTTTCCTGGAGCTTGGGAATAAGAGCAATATTTGGAGTTACGTGGCCGGCGGTTCCGCCACCGGTGAGTACAATATGTTTCATAGGGGCCTCCTGGAAATTCTTAGAAAGTCCAGCCGGAATAAATAATCGGCTGGCAGATGTATTAAGATAAATATGAACCCCTGTGGAAGAATTGTCAAGGACAGATGAATGTCCGGGAGAAAAAAATGAGTAGACGATTAGTGGATGAGGATGATTTATCAGATCAGAGATTATATACAGATGAGGAAATCCATGTTTTTTATGGGCAACTGGTAGAGCGCCTGAAAGCAGAAGGGGTATACAGGGAAGATGAGGATGAATCAAAGGAAAAAACCCATGCAGGAAAGAACAGGTATAACAAAGTGGTGCAGCAGCATAGGAGAGTAAAGACCGCAGGATTTGCCATTGTATGTTTTCTTGGCGTGTTAGCTGCAAGCATGATAAGCGAAACAAACAGGAATTATGTTGTAAAAACCATTACATACTTATTTAGTGATGAGACTAATGTGATCGTAGACAATGTCCCAGGGAATGAATGCCCGGATCTGAACGAAGAAGAGGCAGGGACAGAAAAAATCTAAAAAATAATAAAAAAGTTGCAGATTTTGAGTGATTTTTGAGAAAATCTTTCGTATTAAAGATGTAATGTAAATTTCACAGGAAAATAATGGTATGGTACCGGATTAGAAATAACCTGCTTGACAAAACAAATTCATCCAATACGTATTATTTCCGTGCAACAACAATAACCCAACTGCACAGTGTACAATACGGTGATGAAAACTAAATAGTCAGACATTGAAAAACCGTTGTCCGAAAAATAGAACAAAAAAATAGCACTGTGATTTTGCATTACCGTTCAACGGTTTGAAATGCCTGCCCAAATTGTCTGGCAGGAGCTGATAGAAGCAAATGAAGAAATTAAAGAACAAAAATTGAGCTATTTGAACAAAAATGATAGCTGAAATTTAGGAAAAACAACCAAAAAGATTTGGCTTTTATATAGAAATTTGTAAATGAAAAAATTCATTTTCTATGGTATTATGCTGTGTATTCAAAGAGCCTTGAGGGTGACGGGGAGAATGCAGAAGTGAAGATTTCTGTCGGAGAAGTTGGGCAGATCAGAGCTGCAAAGGAGGAATAGAAAATGGATTGGAGAGATTCCTGTGTAGATGAAATATCTAAACATCACTGCTTTTTTTCGGCATTACACAGACAACGGTTTATGGAATTATTTGAGATGGTACAATGTGAGCCTTTTCTCACAAAGGAGATTGCAAAATGCATTTTCCTTGCTGCATGGCAAAGACCTTCTACAGATGAAATGGCCGGGATTTTTCAGAAACTGATCGATGAAGAGGCAATGGAGGCAAATTGCCTGCAGGGAGCCAGAGACAGTCGCCCTGCAACAGCGGACGAGCGGGAGATATTTAAGCTTGCCCAGGATTTCCTGGCACATCCGGAGGAAACACCAGATGAAGCATGTCTGATCCGATTGTCAAAAGCATGGATTCCGTTGGGAGACTGCGCACTTCAGGTCAGTGAGATTATAGATAGCTTATAAAACAAACAGGATTTGGGTCTGAAGAACCTATAGGGTATCATAAGAAAGCAGACAGATATCAAGATGAAAATCATTATGTATCTGCCCCATCTTATGATACCTTTTTTGATGATTACACGGATTGTTCCGTGCTTTGCACTCCCACAATCACTGTAATCATAAAATCATTGAGGTATGAATTGTTCACTGGTATAATGATTGCAAAATATAGCACTCATCATTACAGGTGATGAGAAATAAATGTCAATTGATGAACACCAATGAATACGAAGGAGGAATACAAGTGAAAAAATGGGCGCGGGCACTGTATCAGCCAAATCTTCCATTGGAAGAAAACCATCGGGTAACAGCATGCGAAGAACACATCCGGTTATCAAAAGAAGCTGCAACAGAAGGAATGGTGCTTTTGAAAAATGAAAAAAATCTGCTTCCCCTGGCAAAAGGAACCAGACTGGCACTTTTCGGAAAAGGTACCTTTGATTATGTGAAAGGTGGAGGCGGCAGCGGAGACGTAACTGTTTCCTATATTCGTAATTTATATGAAGGTCTGAAAATGCAGACCGGTATAGTAGACATATATGAACCTTTGGCAGATTATTACAGGGAAAATGTGCACCACCAGTATGAACAGGGAACTGCTCCTGGGATGACTGTAGAGCCGCTGCTTCCGGAAGGGCTGTTAAAAGGAGCAAAGGCTTTTGCAGATACTGCCGTGATCGTGATCAGCCGTTTTTCTGGAGAAGGATGGGATCGTTCTGGTATAGAATGCAGGGATGAAGATGATGAACTGCCGCAGGGCGAACTGACCATGCCCAAGATCTCCCAGCAGGTATTCCCAGATGGGGATTTTTATCTTACAGAAAATGAGAAGAAGATGATCCGTCAGGTGGAAACAACATTTGACAAGATTGCAGTAGTTTTAAATGTTGGCGGGATCGTGGACACTACATGGATCAAAGAAAATGATCAGATCAGCAGTGCACTTCTTGGCTGGCAGGGAGGCATGGAAGGCGGTCTTGCCATGGCAGAGATCCTTTGTGGAAAGGTAAATCCATCCGGAAAGCTGACAGACACCTTTGCAAGGAGAGCTGAAGACTATCCCTCTATGGAAACCTTTCATGAGTCTTTCTACTATGTGGACTATACGGAGGATATCTATGTAGGATATCGGTACTTTGAGACCATTCCCGGTGCTGCTGCAAAAGTAATATATCCCTTTGGATATGGGCTTTCCTATACGGACTTTGAAGTACAGACAGAACAAACAGAAGAAAGAGAAGGCAGGATCTTAATTTATGTAAGGGTCACAAATACAGGGAAGCGGGCAGGAAAAGAAGTGGTGCAGGTGTACTTTCAGGCACCCCAGGGACTACTTAAAAAGCCATTCCGTCAGCTGATCACGTTTGAGAAGACAAGGCTTTTACAGGCAGGGGAAAGCCAGATTCTGAAGCTTTCCTTCAAAGCAGATGAGATGGCTTCTTATGATGATCTGGGTAAGATCCGTAAATCTGCCTGGATCCTGGAAAAAGGAACCTATGAATTTTATGTGGGAACTTCTGTAAGAGACACAGAAAAAACAACATATAGCTGGGAGCAAAAAGAAGATAAAGTTACAAAGCAGCTTATGGCAAAGCTGGTGCCGTCCAATCTGAAGAAAAGGATGCTGTCTGACGGTACTTATGAGGCTTTGCCATTAATGGAAGCCAATGATCCGAATGCATGTGTTTTTGAAAAAATGCATCCTGGAAGCGAGGAAGGGCTTACACCGGTTATCCGTGCATGGGAACGGAGAAAGCTTTGGGGAGTGAGAAAAGAGGAACCAAAGCAGTTTATACAGGTGGCAGAAGGAACACTGACGATGGATGAGTTTATAAACCAGCTCACAGAAGAAGACCTGCTGGAGCTTCTGGGTGGACAGCCTAATACAGGAGTGGCGAATACCTTTGGATTCGGTAATCTTCCCGGATACGGAGTACCTAATATTATGACTGCAGATGGTCCGGCCGGTCTCAGGATCGCACCGGAGTGCGGGATCTGCACTACAGCATGGCCCTGCGCTACACTTCTTGCATGTACCTGGAATACGGATCTGGTAGAAATGATAGGTGAGGCCGGAGCCAAAGAGGTAAAGGAAAATAATATCGGCGTATGGCTTACTCCAGCAGTAAATATCCACAGAAATCCTCTTTGTGGCAGGAATTTTGAGTATTATTCAGAGGATCCGCTGGTAGCAGGTAAAATGGGAGCAGCCATGGTACGTGGGATCCAGTCCAGGCATATTGCAGCTACTGTAAAGCATTTTGCTGCTAATAATAAAGAAACTAACAGAAAGCACAGCGATTCCCGGGTATCTGAGCGTGCACTTCGTGAAATCTACCTGAAAGCTTTCCAGATTATTGTTGAAGAGGCTGATCCATGGGCAATAATGTCCTCTTATAATATTATCAATGGACACAGGGCTTCGGAATGTAAGGAATTGCTGGAAGACATTTTGCGTGGAGAGTGGGCCTTCAAAGGAATGGTTACTACGGATTGGTGGACCAGGGGAGAACATTACAAAGAGATTAAAGCAGGAAACGACTTGAAAATGGCAAACGGTTTCCCGGAAAGAGTGAAGCGAGCCATGGATCTGGGAGAATTGGACAGGAAGGATCTGGAGCATTGTGCAAAGAGGATCCTGGAACTGATCCTGAAACTGGATTGATCATAAAAAGGAGCACATCTCATACTGTAAAGGGTATGGAATGTGCTCCTTTTCATATATTACCGGATGTGTACCGGTGAAATCAGATGGTCACCGTCGGGAACTGCCTGCCAAACAGTTATATCAGATATTCATTTTTCTTCAGCATTTCCAGAAGGATGTTCTGTGTGTATGCTCCGATATGCTTCTGGGTCTCTTTATCCAGCTGATCCACATAAATAGGTTTGCCGTATTCAATAACTACATGGCAAGGCTTGATCTTTGGAAAATGAGCTTCCCACAAATTCACTGAACCGGAAATCGCCATTGGGATAATAGGGCATTTGGCACGGGTGGCAATCTTGAAGCTTCCCTCATGGAATGGCAGAAGATCTGTCTCCTTTTCATTCTTATTACGTGTACCCTCAGGGAAAATACAGATGGAAATCCCGGATTTTACCTTCTCAATAGCAGTAAGAATGGTTTTCAGTCCCTGTTTAATATCTGTACGGTCAAGGAAAAGACAGTGCAGATACTTCATCCAGCTGGAAAGCAGAGGTACCTTCTCAAGCTCCTTTTTGGCTACATAGCCTGTGCGGATAGGACATCTGGGATATGTAAGCGGAATGTCGAAAAAGCTGCGATGATTGCCGATGTAAAGGACCGGTGCGTCCTTGGGAACATTCTCCTCGCCGATCACTGTGACCTTAACTCCGGAGATCCATAGAACACCCTTAAATACAGCCTGGATGATTCTAAGGGAACTGATATCCTTGGCAGATGGTGAAAATTTCCCGATGATCCATTCAGCGATAAGAAGGGGAATGGAAAGGATAAGAAATACCACTACATAGGTTACACAAAGTATAAATCGAATCATAATTTTGGCTCCTTAGTTTTCCTGAATTTCATTCTAGCAAGGGAAAAATGGAAAGTCAATACTGTGTTCATAAACGGCAGAGTACCGCATAAAATGAATAGTGAAAGACCAGTGGAGGTTTGCCATGGGAAGGAGAAAACTGTTGATCAGTCTGCTGCTGTTAATGCTGGTTTTGCTTTCAGGCTGCAGATTTGTCAAGATCCGGGAGGAAGAAAGGCAGCCTCTGGAATATGAAATCGTCGGCCAGGATCAGATACCCGAAGAGCTGGCAACGATTATCCGGGAGCGTAAAACCGGAAAAATGCAAATGACTTATCAAAGAGGCGGGGAGATGTATCTGGTAAAAGGCTACGGACAGCAGCTTAGCGGCGGGTACAGCATTCAGGTGAAAGAATTGAGCTGTTCCTCCAACGGAGTGTTTTTTAAAACCAGGCTGCTGGGACCGGAGGATCTGGAAAAGGCGTCAGGAGTTCCATCCTGCCCTTACATTGTGGTTAAGATGCAAAACCGAAAGGATCCAGTGGAGTTTTTGTAAAAAGATTTTTGTAAAGGGAAGCAGGAAGGAGAGGGGAAAGTGGAATTAAGAAAAGAAAGTGTTCAGATGCTGCGGATCAAAAGCAAGGCCACCAGTCAGGTGACTTTTGATGTGGATTATAATGTGCCGGATGTAAAACCGGATATTGGCAGGATGATCCAAAGTAAAGGTGAGGTTTCCATGGATGAGGTGCGCCTGGGTGAGGGGAAGGCATTTATAAAAGGAAATCTGCTGGCAGATATGCTGTATGTGGGGGAAGAAGCCGGAAAAGTGCACAGTCTGACAGCTAAACTGTCCTTTGAGGAGACTTTGAACCTGGAGGGAATCGTCAGTGGGGATAAAATCTGCCTGAAGTGGGAGATTGAAGATCTGAGCATACATGTGATCCATTCCAGGAAGCTGAATATAAAAGCCATTGTTACCTTACGGGCAGTTGTGGATGAAATGAAAGGGATTCTGATTCCTGTAGACGTTTGCGAAGAGAATGTTTCTGTAAAAAAGAAAAAGATTCATCTGATGAGCCTGATGGTACATAAGAAAGATACTTTGCGGATAAAGGATGAAATGACCATTTCTTCCAATAAGCCCAATATAGGAAATCTGTTGTGGCATACCATTTCGGTAAGAGGTCTGGATCTGCGGCCGGAAAACCATCTCCTTCGGGCCAGAGGGGAACTGGCGGTGTTTGCCCTGTATACCGGAGATGATGAAGGAAATACCCTGCAGTGGGTAGAATATGCCCTTCCTTTTGAAAGGGAAGTAGAATGCAGCGGATGCCAGGAGGAAATGATTCCGAATATTGAAACCTGGGTGATGCATCAGTCACTGGAGGTAAAGCCAGATGCAGACGGGGAAGAGCGGATCCTGGTTGCAGATGTGGTACTGGAACTGGATCTGAAGCTTTACAGGGAAGAGGATCACCAATTGGTACAGGATGTATATTCCCCTCTTAAGGAGTGTATTTCTCAAGGGAAAACAGAAACACTGGAAGGGCTTCTGGTACGAAACTTTTCTAAGTGCAGGGTAACAGACCGGATCCAGGTAAAGGAGACCCAAGGCAAGATCCTGCAGCTGTGCAGCAGTCAGGGCACGATAAAAATCGACAAAACAAAGATTGTGGAAAATGGTATCCAGGCAGAAGGGATCCTGCTTTTGAAAGTGCTGTATGTGGTAGGAAATGATGAAATGCCGCTGTATTCTATGGAAGGAATGATCCCATTTACCCATGTGATTGAAGCTCAGGGAATCCGTGAGGGATGTTCCTATTATCTGCAGGCGGAGCTGGAGCAGCTCTCTACTATGATGGCAGACAGCAACGAACTGGAGATCCGTGCAGTTCTTGGCCTGAATGTTCTGGTGCAGCAGCCAGTGGAAGAGCTGATCATTGACAGGATCCAGGAAAAGCCTCTCGACATGGCAAAAATACAAAGTATGGCGGGAATCACTGTGTATATGGTAAAACCAGGGGAAAGTATGTGGGATATTGCTAAAAAATTTTATACCACAAAAGAGGAAATCATCAGGATGAATGAACTGGCAGATGATCTGGTAACACCGGGGCAGCCATTATTGTTGGTAAAAAAAGTATAATTCCCCATGAAAATATGTATTGAAATAAATACAAAACTCATTTAAAATGGATTGTATACAAAGTACAAAAGATGTGGGGGATTTTATGCGATTACGTGCATATGCGAAGATTAATCTTGGATTAGATATTCTGGGGAAGCGGTCTGATGGATATCATGAAGTAAAAATGATCATGCAGACCATTCAGATGTATGATCTGCTGGAAATAAAGAAAAAGAAAACATCAGGCATCAGCCTTACATCCAATGTGCCCTATGTGCCTACAGATGAGCGGAATCTTGCATATAAAGCAGCTAAGCTGCTGATGGATGAGTTCGAAGTTCAGGAAGGGCTTTCCATTAAGCTGGAGAAATTTATTCCAGTGGCAGCAGGGATGGCCGGGGGCAGTTCTGATGCAGCAGCAGCCATGATAGGAGTGAACCGGCTGTTTCAGATGGGGCTTACAGACCGAGAGCTGATGGAGCGAAGTGTACAGATTGGTGCAGATGTGCCCTATTGTATCATGAAGGGCACAGCCCTGGCAGAAGGGATTGGGGAACGATTGACTTCATTACCTGCTCTTCCCAGATGCTATGTTCTTATTGGCAAGCCCTCGGTAAGTGTATCTACCAAGATGGCATATGAAAGTCTGGACCTGACTTCCGTTTCGGTACATCCGGATATTGATGGTATGATCCGTGATATCCAGGCTGGGGATCTCACCGGGATAGTATCCAGGATGGGGAATGTATTTGAGCCAGGTATCCAGAAGCGGTATCCTGTGATCGGGGATATCCGCAGACTGATGGAAGAGTATGGGGCCATGAAAGCTATGATGAGCGGCAGTGGTCCTACTGTATTCGGCATTTTTCAGGATGCAGCCCAGATGGAAAAGGCAGCAGCAGCTTTGCGGGACAGCCATCTGGCAAAAGTAGTATTTGCTACAGAAGTATACAACCGGAATGGAGGAACTACCAATGACAAGTGATTTTTCGGCAGATATGAATGAGTACCTTCCTCTGCGGGAAGTTGTTTTTAATACCCTTAGGCAGGCAATCCTGAAAGGTGAGCTGAAGCCAGGGGAGAGATTGATGGAGATCGCACTGGCAGAGCGTCTGGGAGTCAGTCGGACTCCTATCAGGGAGGCTATGCGTAAGCTGGAACTGGAGGGTCTTGTAGTCATGATCCCAAGAAGAGGTGCACAGGTTGCTAACATTACAGAGAAGGATCTAAATGATGTGTTGGAGGTGCGCATCGTTCTTGAGAATATGGCCATTGAGAAGGCATGCGCCCGTATGACAGAAGAGGATATTGAGAAGCTGTGGGCGGCTGCCAAGGCTTTTGAGCAGACTACGGCAGAGGGGAATCTGGTGAAGATGGCAGAGGCTGACGTGGCTTTTCATGAGATCATTTATCAGGCCTCTGACAATAAAAGGCTGATCCAGGTACTGAACAATCTTCGGGAACAGATCTACCGCTACCGGGTAGAATATCTGAAGGAAGAAGAAACGAGGAATCTTCTTGTAAAGGAGCATGAGGAGATCACACAGGCGATCCGGGAACGTAATGTGGGACAGGCCAGGGAGCTTTCCTACCAGCATCTGGAGAATCAGCGCAAGGGGATCATTTCTTCCATTCAGACAGAAGAGTGATCTGCAGTTGCTTTCACCGTACTAGTACAGGTGGATCTGCTTTATTAAAGATATAGATCCGCTGCTGTTCCTGCATAAAACCCAAATATCTGGAAATTCTAAGAGAGATGTAAAAGTCTCTCTTTTTTTATGTTTTATGGAGGAATGGCGGTGGATAAGAATAACAGCAAAACGGAAGAGGAGAAAAAGGTTTCGGTAAGTCTGAGGGAAAACGAGGCTTATATAAGGAAACGGTGTGAAAACTGCGGAGATATTGTGATACGTCCTATGCGGCTGGGAAAAGAGCGGAAAGCAGACTGCCTGATGGTTTATCTGGAAGTGGCAACCGCCAATATGATGCTGGAGGATTCGGCACTTGGAAAAATGATCAATCACTTCTGGGAAATTCCTCCGGAACAGATCCGGGAATTTGTGAAGAACAACAGCCTTGGCATTGCATCAGCAGGGAAACTTTCTACAATGCAGGAAGTTTTTGCAGCACTGCTGGCAGGGAATGCGGTGTTTTTCCTGGATGGATTTGATCAGGCAATGAAGATCTCAAGCAGCGGCTATCCTGGTATGGGCGTGTCTGAAACGGAAACGGAAAAGGTACTAAGAGGATCCAAGGAAGGATTTTCTGATAGTGTAAAGATCAATTCTGCACTGGTAAGAAAAAGGCTGCGGGATACCAGAATGAAGGTGGAAGAGCATTATATGGGTGTTCGTTCCAATACCCTGATCCATATGCTTTTTATGGAGGATCTGGTACGGGAAGAGCTTCTGGATGAGATACGGGAGCGGATGGAAGCCTTTCAGGTGGATGGGATCCTGGACAGCGGTATGCTGGAGCAGCTAACAGAAGATTCCTGGATTTCACCATTTCCCCAATATCAGACTACAGAGCGGCCGGATCGGGCGGCACAGGAGATTTTAAACGGAAAAGTAGTACTGCTTTGTGACAATTCCCCTTTTGCTTTAATCTTTCCGGGAACTTTTTCAGGCTTTATGGAAAGCAGCGAGGACTGGTATAACCGGTTTGAGATGGCTTCATTTCTGCGGATCATGCGGTATCTGGCAATGCTGGCCGCCACACTGCTTCCAGGACTTTATCTGGCTGTGATCCGGTTCCATACTCAGGTTCTGCCGGCCAATCTGATTCTGTCTTTTGCACAGGCAAGGGAAGGCGTGCCTTTTTCCAGTGTGGCCGAGCTTTTGTTTCTGGAACTGGGGTTTGAACTGATCCGGGAGGCAGGGGTACACATACCGGGAACACTGGGAAATGCCATGGGGATCGTAGGCGGCCTGATCATAGGATCTGCAGCAGTGGAGGCCAATCTGGTAAGTCCCATCGTGGTAATGATCGTAGCGATTACTGCTCTTGGTTCACTGGCAATTCCAAATGAAGAATTTACGTCTGCTTTTCGGCTTATTAAATATTTTTTCCTGTTTCTTGGCGGCTATCTGGGTATTTACGGGATGGTGCTGGGAATCTACATGGTAATCTCGCATCTGGCAGGGCTTTTAAGCTTTGGATTTCCTTACCTTGGTGCGTTTACCAGGAAGAACAAAGCCCAGGGAGTAGGAGACGGCATTTTCCGGATACCATTTCGGCTTCGCAGGTACAGGCCTGTGTTTGCCAGTAGAAAAGAAAGAATCCGGCTGAAAAGGAGAAAACAGTAATGAGAATAGAAGAAAATAACAGGATTTCTCACAAACAGCTTTATTTCCAGATCCTGCTTACGTTTACATCCCCGTTACTTCTGGGACTTTTTGGAAAAGGAAGACCTGCAGGAATCTGGGGGATCCTGGGTACGGCAGCAGCGGTGATCCTGTTGTTCCTTTATCTGGTATTTCTCATCCGGCTGGCACCTTTTTGCACAAATCTGAAAAAATATGCAGGGACAGGGGGAGGCATTGTGATCGCCTTGTTTTTGTCAGTATATGTGATCTTAACCTGCGGATATCTGCTGCATATGCTTGCAGTGATCGTACCGGAGAGCCTGACAAACCAGATCAGCGGAAAATTGATCGCTTTTCTTGCAGTGCTGGTGTGTGCTATGGGCACCCATAAAGGGATGCAAAGACGGGGGCGTATGGCAGGAGCAAGCGGCGGCCTGTATTTGGCAGCAGTTATTCTTCTTATGGTACTGACCGCATTTCAGGGAAGGAAGGATTATCTTGTACAGATGATAGAGGATTCTGTTGCAGCAGGTCTGGAGTTTAAAGATGGATTTTATATTCAGTTGTGTGCTTTTTCAGGGATCGGACTTTTGCCTTTTTCCCTGCCTTGCGTGGAAAAGCAGGGCAGCAGCGGAAAAGTCCTGGCCTGTGGGATATTGACTCTGGGCGGGATACTTGTGGGAATGGAGCTGCTTCTGCCCGCTGTTTTTGGATGGAACAGGGTTTTGCAGGAGGAATATCCGGTGCTGCCTCTTTTGGCAGGTGCCAATCTGCCGGGCAATGTGCTGGCGAGATTTGATGTGATCTGGATGGGAATCCTGGTGTTTGGGCTTTTATTTTCTATAGGAAGTATTCTTCATTACGGTGATCAGATCCTGAAAAATGCCAGGCTTGGAACTGGCAGATACTGGCTGGCAGGTGCTGCTTATGCTGTTTCCCTGACGAAAGTAAAGGGGCTTGGTATCGGGCAGATTTTTGAGCCCTATCTGGAGTATGTTTTCCTTCCCGGGCTATTGCTTCTGCAGATATTCCTGATGGTACGGAACCGAGGAAAATGGAAGAAAAAAGGTCTGGCAGCTGCGGGAATGGTTTTGAGTATGTGTTTATTTGCAGGGGGATGCGGAGGTGTTGAGCCTGAAAAAAGAATTTATCCGTTGGCCTTAGGCGTAGATCTGGATGAAAAAAAGAATTATGTTTTCACATATGGAATGCCGGATATGATGCGGGCTACCGGGCAGGATAAGGCAGGAGAGGAAGGCGTGGGCAGTTTGACTGTTTCAGGCAGCAGCTTTTCTGAAATAGAGCAGGTCTATCGCAGGTCACAGGGAAAATATCTGGATCTGGGACATCTGCAGATCCTGGTGCTTGGTAATTCCATGCTGGAAAGGGAAAACTGGAGGCACCTGGCAGATTATCTGCGGCAGGAGCTTTATGTAGGGGAAAATATTTACGTATTTCAGGCAGAAAACGGACAGAGGGCTGTAAGCTGGAGGTCCGGTACAGAAAGCTCTCTCGGAGAATGGGTACAGGGGATCATGGAAAATAACCAGTGGGACAGAAGACCTGATGGGATCACTTTGCGGGACATTTATTATGATTTTTATACAGGAAAAGAACTACAGAAGCTGCCCGTGATCCGTGTGGAAGGAGAGCAGATCCATGTGGATTTTCCAGGGCAGAATAAACAGGAAAAAACAGGGAATACTTAAGGGAAAGAAACAGGAGGTACAAAAGGTGAGAAAGTGGTTAAGGAGAAAAAGCACCTGGCTGTGTCTTTCCCTGCTGTCAGGTCTTCTGGCAGTGGGATTTACAGGAAATACAGCGGATATGGGAAATACACAAAAGCCTCACAGTATAGTGGCATGGTGGGGGCTTTTGTACCCTGATTTTTGCAGGATTCCGGCGGAAGAATGGAAAGAGGAGCAGGATGTGGAGGATACACAGCCTAAATATGTCTTTTGGATTGTGGAATTTATAAAGAATCTGTAAGTGCAAAGCACGGAACAATCCGTGTAATCATGGGGCTGTCGGGAAATAGATAGTTCCAAAGCAGGGAGGGTATGACTCACAACGAGTCATACCCTCCCTTCAGACTGTAGACAAACTTGGTGTTGGGTGTTATGCCCAGCACCATTTTTCTTTTAAAACTTCTTTTCTTTTTATTTTCTTCAAAATCAACAAAAATCTGGCTGTGTTCCA